>JANLHE010000129.1 GCA_024653875.1 Acidobacteriota bacterium | reverse complement strand
AAAGCCGACGCGCACCGTCAGCGGCGGCTGCACCGCGGAGGAGCGGCGGAACTGCGGGGTGGTGAGCACGTCCTCCTCCACCTCGTTGCGATGCTGCGTGGCGTTGAAGACGTCAACCCGGATGGCGGCGCGGCGTCCGCCGATCGTGAAACCCTTTTCGATGCGCGTGTTCAACGTCAGGGTGTAGGTGAAGCGGGTGCGGCCCATCCAATAGGCGTGGACCATCTCGGGACCGGTCGAGAGTCCCTGCGCCACCACCACCCGTGAGAAGGGTTGTCCGTCCTGATAGCGCGCGGTGAACCCGAACGTGATGTCCCCGGGCGCGCGGTAGCTGCCCGACCACTTGCCCACGTAGGCCCGGTCGAAGAATCCGCGTCCCTGCAGCACGGGCGCGGCATTGGGCCGCTCCCAGCGCTCGCCAATGACGTTCTGATCGTTCTCGAGGGGACCGAACCCGGGGTCGCCCCCCCAGGTGCCGGTCCGGTAGGCCGTGGCGCCGAACACCATCAGCAACCGGCGCGTGGTGATCTCCCACGTCTGCTCGATGCCCTCGTAGAACGCGTTGGCGTCCGTGGGGTTGGTGAGCAGATACGCGTCCTTGCCGAAGCTCGCCGGGAGCCGGTCGTACACCGTCAGCAGCAGGTCGTCGGCCGGGCCGTCCCAGTCCCCGCCGGCGTCCGGGATCTGCACCTCGCGGTAACTCGAGAACGGCACGCCCGTATTGACCGAGCCGATGAGCGAAGTCTGGTTGCGCCAGATGAACGACGTGCGCATGGTGAGCAGGCGCCGATAGCGCAACTCGAGGCCGACCAGGCGCTCAAACGTCCTCGGGCCCCGCAGGTCCGGGTCGATGGACGCCACCGCCGCCCCGCGGCCGGCGCGGGACACGAGCACCCCCTGCTCGCCCGGGTCGAAGCGCCCGTCGCCATCAAGGTCATGCCAGCGATGCACATCGGCCGTCGCCTCGCCCGGGTCACCGTGACTCAGCAGGGAGAGCGCGAGCGGATCCGAATAGAGCCCCGCGCCGCCATACAGGCCGATGGGCCCGCGCGCCCAGCGGAACGACAGGCGCGGAGACACGGCCCTCCAGCTGATGCCGGTGCCGGCGCCCGCCGCGGAGCCGTCCGCGAGATCGACACGCACCCCTGCATCCACGGTCAGGTTGGCGCCAAGGTCCATGCGATTCGCGAGATAGCCCGACGTGTGCGTCACGGTGCGATGGGAGTCCGCGACGGGGCCCACCGGCCTCCACACGCGAGCGGCATACCCGCCCACCTGCTCGGCCACGTCCGGCAGCGCCAGCACCTCCATGGTGCCACTGGCGCGGCGCAGATCCACCCCGGCACGCCACTCGTGCGTCGTGCGACCGAGTGTGAGCACTCGTGGTGCGAACGTGGCCCTTGCGTCCCACTGCGACGAGACGCTGGAGGAGACCGGCCGAGGCACCACGCCCTCGGTCACCCGATCGACCGTGCCCCCGTCGGAACTCGTGAACTCCGGCGTGAACGTGCCCCGTTGCGCCCCGAGCGACACAGACGCCCGCGCGCCACCGGCGGTCACGCGCTCCCACGTGGCGTGGGCCTGCAGGAACCGGCCCTGCTCGCTGACCTGCCTGTTGACGAACTGACGCCGCTCTTCGAAAGGGGCCGCCACGCGCTGCCCCGCCGCGATCACGCGGACCTGCTGGCTCTCCGACGGACGTGCCACCAGGTGCGCGAACAGTGAGTCCGCCTCGGAGTTCCACAGCTGCGGCAGCGCGCGCTCGGAATACTCGGCACGGGTGGAGACCACTGACACCAGCAGCCCCGCGCGCCCGGTGAGCGGTCCGCTCAGCTGAAGGCCGACGTCGCGAAACGACGAAAGCCGTGTGATGGCCGGCGCATCCAGGTACGGATTGACGGCCACCATCCTGGGCGCGGTCAACGAGGCCTGTGCCGACCCGTGGCGCCCCGCGCCGGGACGCCGCGGCGTCAGCGCCACGATGACCCCGGGCGTGTCGGCCTCGACGGGCGTCAGGCCAGACGTGACGCTGATGGCGCTTGCGGCGGTGGCATCCGGTGCGAATGGCATGAGGCCGACGCGATTGGGCTCCAGCGCGCGCATGCCCCCAAAGGAGACAGACGTCGTGGCCCAGGACGCACCGCGGCTGCCCATCACCGGCGTGCGCCCCGTGCTGGTGCCGCCGTTGTCCATGCGGTCGGTGATGACAAAGGGCACGGCGGTTTCCACGAGCGACCACACCTGGTCGCCCTCCGGCAGATCCCGCAGCCACCGCGCATCGAGGTCCGCGCCCTCGCCGTTGCGCGCGCGATCCGTCACTTCCAGGCGCGACTCGTCTCCCGCGCCCTCACCGATCGCTGCGTGAAGCGTGACGTGTTCGCGCGGGCCCACGGTGATCTCAAGACTGCTCGCGGGACGTCCAGGCAACTCCACCACCACGCGGTAGGCGCCCGGCGTCAACCCCGCGAACGAGGCCACCTGCCGCAACCCGCTGACCTGCAGCACCCGCTGCGGCACCGCATCGGCGTCCAGGCGAACCACCACCGGCGCCGGCGCGGTGACCCGTACTCGAATGGCGGACGTTGTGTCAGTGAGTTGCGGTGCCGCCCAGGCCAGACCAGGCCACGCGGCCAGCACCACACAGGCCGTCACCAGTCGCTGACCCCGCATCAGCGCGCTCCGAAGTCCGCCCCAATGAACAGGTTCGGCATCAGCGCCAGGGATTCGCCGCGGCGGAACAGGCGCAGGCGCTCGGCCACCGTATCCAGCACGCGCGCTTCGGGCCGGCGCGTCAGCATCTCAAGCGACGCGCCCAATCCCAGGCCGAACGGATTCGCCATCAGGTCCACGATGCTGCGCTTCTGCGGATAGATGACCAGGGACACCGGCTTGCCGGCGTCGAGCTTGGCGTGTTCCTTCGCGAGCGCCACCGCGCGGTCCAGGCCGCCCAGTTCGTCCACCAGGCCCAGTTCGCGCGCCTGCTGCCCCGTCCAGACGCGGCCGCGCGCAATCGCGTCGATCTTGTCCGGCGACGATCCGCGACCTTCGGCCACGCGCGAGACGAACAGCTCGTACGTCGCCTGCATCTGCTCTTCCACCTTCGCGCGTTCCATCGGCGTGAAGGCCCGGAAGGGCGAGTAGATTTCGGCGAACCGGCCATCGCTCACGCTGTCGGTGTTCACGCCCAGCTTGCCGAGCGCGTCCCGCAGCACGAACTTGCCCGTCACCACGCCAATCGACCCCGTGATGGTGCCCGGCTGCGCGACGATCGCGTTGGCTGGCACGGCCATGTAATACCCGCCCGACGCGGCCACGTCCCCCATCGACACGATCACCGGCTTGATCTGGCGGGTCAGCATCAGCTCACGCCAGATCACCTCAGAGGCGATCGCGGATCCGCCCGGGCTGTCGATGCGGATGACAATGGCGCGGATGGTGCTGTCGGCGCGGACCTTGCGAATCCACTCGACGAACGTGTCCGAGCCCAGGACCGCGCCGGCGGGACCGTCGAAGCTGCTCGAACCGCTGGCGATCGTGCCGACGGCGTACAACAGCGCGATGCGCGGCCCGGTGCCGGGACCGGCCTGGAACCCGCGCGTGTAGTCGCTGCCTTCCAGGCGCCGTGTGCCCTGCACGGGCGACGCGTCGTCAATCTGGTCGTCGTAGGCGACGCCGTCGATCAGGCCGGCCGCCAGGGCCTCATCCGGCAGGAACGGCCCCTGGTCGATGATCCGGCGGACATCGTCCACCGACTTGTCGCGACCCACCGCGATGGCGTTGACGAGCTGGTCGTACATGTCGCGGTTCATCGACCGCGCCATTTCACGGTGGGCCGGCGTGAATCCCCGTTCGGTGAACGTGTTCGAGGCCGTCTTGAAATCGCCCATGTGCAGCATGTCCGGGTAGACACCCAGCTTGTCGAACGCGCCGCGCAGGAACACCTCGTAGGTGGCCAGGCCGGAGACGTCGAGGGTGCCGGCCGGCATCATCAGCACGCGCTCGGCGGCAGACGCCAGGTAGTAATCGGAGGCGCCCCCGTATTCCATGAAGACGACCAGCGACTTTCCGGACGCCTTGAAGGTCTCAAGCGCGTCGTGAATCTCCTGCACCTGCGCCCACATGGCCCCGGTGGTGTTCGGGATGATCACCATCCCGCGGATGCGATCGTCGCGCTGGGCCTTGTCGATGAGGGCCAGCACGGTGCGCAGCGTGGGCGGCGTCTCCACGAACTGGGACAGCACCGTATTGGATTCGATTTCGGCGAAGGGCGCCTGGACGCGCAGGAACAACGTGGAGTTGGACGCCACGGTCGTGGACGAGCGCGTGCCGCCGAGCATGATGGCCATGACCAGCAGGCCTGCGGCCGACGCCATCACACCGAGGAAGATGAGGAAGAGGACGAGCGCGACACCGCGACGGGCACTCACAGCAGGGGGTTCTCCTCGGAGCTGCGAAAAAATGGTGCGGAAGAGAGGACTCGAACCTCCACCCTATTGCTAGGACTAGCTCCTGAGGCTAGCGCGTCTGCCAATTCCGCCACTTCCGCACGAAGGGTCTTACAGGCAGGCCCGGCCACGAGGCCGGAAGCGGCGATTATACCGCATAATTTCCGAAGCCATGAAACACGTCAGGAAGGCGACATCGGCCGCCGAGGCGCGCACGCTCGAGGCGATTCCCAACGTCGGCCCCTCGATCGCGGCCGACCTGCGCGAAATCGGCGTGGCGCAGCCCCGGCAGCTCATCGGGCGGGACCCGTACGACCTCTACGCGCGCAGCAACGCCAGGCGCGGGATGATTCAGGACCCCTGCCTGGCCGACTGCTTCATCTCCGCCGTGCGGTTCATGGAAGGGGCGCCCGCCCGGCCGTGGTGGGACTACACGCCGGAGCGGAAGCGCCACTTCGCGACGCACCGGGGGTGAGTGCGCGCGCGCTAGAGCTGGCGCGCGATCCAGAAGCCGGCGAACACCGCCACCAGCGCCCCAGCCACCTGCAGGACCACGTTGGCGGCCGCCGGCCCCATCGCGCCGCGCTCGATCAGGTGGAACGTGTCCGCGGAAAACGCCGAAAACGTGGTGAACCCGCCACACAGACCGGCGATGAGGAACAACTGGAGCACGTGATCGCGACTGTCGGCCCGCGCGGCAAACAGGCCGCTGAGAAAGCCCACCGCCAGGCTGCCCACGATGTTGACCGTCACGGTGCCGTACGGAAACGTCGGCGGCAGCGCCCGATGCACGGCCGCCGTCATCAAGTACCGCCCGACGGCCCCGACAGCGCCTCCGGCAGCGACCGCGAGAATGCTCAGGATGTTCACATGACCGACTTGGTGAGGCCGCCGTCCACCTGGAGCGATGCGCCCGTGATGTAGCGGGCCGCGTCGGAAAACAGGAACACCGCCGCACTGCCGAACTCCTCGGGCGCGCCGTAGCGGCCCAGCGGGATGACCTTCGCGTACGACGCCTTCACTTCGTCAGCCGAAATGCCCGCGGCTTTAGCGCGGATGGTGTCGAGCTCACGCACGCGGTCGGTCTCAATGCGCCCCGGCAGCAGGTGGTTGACCCGGATATTGTCGGCCGCCAGCTCGTTGGCCAGCGTCTTGGACAACGCCGAGACCGACGAGCGCACCACGTTGGAGAGCGCCAGGTTCGGAATCGGTTCTTTCACCGCACACGACGTGGAGACCACGATGGCGCCGCCGCCGCGCTGTTTCATGGACGGGACGGCGAGGCGGACCATGCGGACCGCGCTCAACACCAGCAGCTCGAACGCGCCCTGCCAGGCCGCATCGTCAAACGAGAGCGCCGTGCCGGCCGGAGGCCCGCCGGCGTTGACAAACAACAGGTCCACCCCTCCGAACTCAGCGGTCGTGGCGTCGAACCACGCCTGGATCGACGCAGCCGACTTCACATCCATGGCGCACGCCAGCGTGGGCGATCCGCTGTCGGCGCCGATCTTCGCCGCGGCGGCGTTGATGGCGTCGGCGTTGCGCGAGGCCATCGAGACGATCGCGCCCTCGGCCGCCAGCGCACGCGCCACCGCATACCCGAGGCCGCGACTCGCGCCGGCGACCATGGCCACTTTGCCCTTCAACCCGAGATCCATAGGCTACATCATAGAATACACACGTCGCGCGGAGGCGCCGGTTTCATGGCTTTCCCTTTTGTCATCGGTGTCGCCGGCGGGTCCGGTTCCGGCAAGACCACCGTCGTGCGCAACATCATGCACGCGCTTGGCGACGAACACGTCTCGGTCCTGGAACACGATCGGTACTATCGCGACCACCCGGAGCTGCGTCTCGAAGAACGCGCGAACCTCAATTACGACCACCCGGACTCGCTGGAGACCGACCTGCTCGTCCGCCATGTGGAAGAACTGCGGGCCGGCCGCGCCGTGGAGATCCCGGTGTACGATTTCGCGCGCCACGCGCGCCAGCCCAAGACCGACACGGTCACACCCCGCACCGCGGTGATCGTGGAGGGCATCCTGATTTTCACGGATCCGGCGTTGCGTCGCCTGATGGACGTCAAGGTCTTCGTCGACACGGACGACGACACCCGGTTCATCCGGCGCCTGCAGCGCGACATCAGCGAACGCGGACGGACGGTGGAGTCGG
>JANLHE010000119.1 GCA_024653875.1 Acidobacteriota bacterium | reverse complement strand
CGAACAACGCGGCAAAATCCTCTTCGTTCTCGCTCAACGGCCAGCTCCTCTGAATGGGCAACCGTCTCACTGTATCCGAAAACGATCGGCTTCTCAGCGGGCTCTCTCGTTGAGCCGGGCGAGCAAAGGCCGAATAGCCGGTTCGTCCCGGCACCACGGTTCGATGGGCAGGGTCCAGCCCGCGAATCCCGGGGGAGCGCTCTCGAGCAACGTGGCAAGCACACGACTCGCCGCGTTTGCGTCGCCCGTGGCGATGAGCCAGCAGGCGCGCGCCATGGCGGACTCGGTGGCGCGGCCGCTCGCGGCCAGCTCGTGCACCGCGCGATCGGCGTGGTCCAGCAACGCCTTGGCCCGGGTCTTCTCACGCAGCGCCCCACAGGCCTGGGCACGGCCGATGAGGGAACGCGCGTGGTCGGGATACGCTGCAAGGGCGCGCGCAAACATGGATTCGGCATCCGCGGGCCGGTTGTCGGTCAGCGCCAGAAACCCCAGCGCGTCGTACGCGTTCATCGAGTACTCGGCCG
Organism: Acidobacteriota bacterium; assembly: GCA_024653875.1. GTDB lineage: Bacteria > Acidobacteriota > Vicinamibacteria > Vicinamibacterales > SCN-69-37 > SYFT01. The sequence continues at coordinate 1,168 of JANLHE010000119.1, read as the reverse complement.
CATACAGGGCACTGCCCCGTACGGTGAGTTCCTTCTCGAACTCCTGGCGCGCCGCATCACGATCGCCGTCACTGGCCCACCGCACCAGTCCCAGCAGCCAGTGCAACCCATTTGCCGGAAAACGTGAGGCGCCGGCGCGTCCGGTGTCCTGGCGCGCCAGACCACGGTCGAGCACCTGTCTTGCCTCGGCCAATTGCCCGCGCGCCACGTGCACCATCGCCATGCCGACGTAGGTGTACGCAAACTCGGGGTACAGACGCTCGACCTCGGCCAGGGACGCCAGGCGCTCCTGACCCCAGGCCGCCACTCCCAGGCGGAACCGGTGCCGCCAGTCGTTGGGCTCCAGCATCACCGCGCGGCGTCCGGATTCCACGGCATCGCGTTGCTGTCCGGCGCTCGCCAGGAAGAACCCGAGTGCCGCATGCGCTTCGCCCAGGCCACCGTCCAGTTCCACGGCGCGGCGCGCGTGCGCGATCGCCAACCGCAGTTCGTCGGAGTCGGGTTTGTTGCGCGCGCGAGACGCCTCATAGAGCCAGAACCGCGCCTCGGCCAGTCCGACGTATGCCAGCGCGTATCGAGGATCCAACGTCAGCGCGCGGTCAAAGTCGTGAATCGCTTCCGCCACCTGTGCCGGGTCAAGCGATTCCAGTTTGATCCGGCCTTCGGTCAAGGCGCGATACGCGTCGATACTGGAGGTTTCCCGCGCGCCGATGCGCGCGGCCGCAGCTTCTGACACCGGCACGTGCAGGTCCGCCAGCAGTTGCGTCACGAACTGGTCCTGTACGCCGAACGCATCGGCCACCAGACCGTCTGCCCGCGCCTGCGCGACGGCCTCGCCCGTGGACACATCCAGGACGCGCGCCGTGATCCGCAACCGGTCGCCTGAGCGCTGATACCCTCCCACCACAAGCCAGTCGAGCGAAACGGAGCGGGCGGCGTCAAGGTTGGCGTGCCGGGCGGGTTCAGGCAACCCCGCGCGATCGATCACGGACAACTCGCGCAGGGCGCGCAGGTCGTTTGAGACCGTTTCCGCGATACCTGACGCGAGCCACGCGACATCGGCATCATTGTTGACGTTCTGGAAATCCGAGACGGCGATCGTGCGCCGCCGTTGGCCGTTCGCCCGTGGAACAGGGGCCTCCGCCGCGACGATCACCTCCACAGCACC
>JANLHE010000117.1 GCA_024653875.1 Acidobacteriota bacterium | reverse complement strand
ACCCTACTTCTGCTTCAAAGCAGTGTCGGGCACTTCGCGAAACCGACCGCGCGATGTGGCGGCGGTCGAAGCGGCGTGTGCGCCAGCCACGCGGCGTTGGCGAATTGATGGAGGTCGTCCCCAAGTACGCACACGAGGCATGAAGGTGCCAGGACTTGTCCAGGAAGAACCTTCATGTCCTCCATGCCTCCTGTGATTCTTTATCCGGTGGATCCGAACCCGCCGCGTGACGGCGCGGTCGCCCCGTCGCCGTCTTCCAGCTCGACGCGCGCGTAGGGCATCACCACGCCTTGCGCGAGGCGATCGCCCGTCTTGATGACGACGGGCGCCTGCGTGACGTTCATGACCTGGATCTTGAGTTCATCGGTCGGACCGCAGTAGTCACTGTCGAGCACGCCGACGCCGTTGGCGACGATGAGCCCCTTCTTGAGCGGCGTGCTGCTGCGGGCGAAGATCGCGAGGAAGTGTCCGGCAGGCACCTCGACGACGAGCCCGGTCGGCACCAGGACAATCGCGCCCGGCGCCACGGTCAGGTCCGCGCTGGCGGCAAGGTCAAACCCCGCCGCGCCGGCCGTCTGGTAGGACGGCATCGGCACGGCGGGCGACAGACGATGGATCCGCACGCGGGCTACTTGCCCTGTCCGGAAGGCGCGGGCACCGCGCGCTTGAACATCCCGGACACGTCCCGGGTTCCGCGCTCGAGGAACGGCACGCCCTTCTCCATCCACTCCGGCTTCGGCTTGCCCAGCAGGTAGTGGTCGAAGAACTCGTCCATGTGGACGGTCCAGTGCTTCTGGTTGTCGCGGTTGCGCAGCCCGTGGAACTCCCCGTTGTAGTTGAAGAAGTACGCTTCCTTCCCCAGACGGCGCATCGCCGAGAAGAACTCGATCCCCTGATACCAGGGCACCGCGTCATCGGCATCGTTGTGGATAGTCAGGTACGGCGTGTGGACCTTCTCCACCCAGAAGATGGGTGAGTTCTCGATGAACTGCAGGGGCGAGGACCAGGGCGGCGCGCCGATGCGGCTCTGGGTCTTTTCGTACTGGAACGCGCGCGACATGCCCGTGCCCCAGCGGATGCCGCCGTAGGCGCTGATCATGTTGGAGACGGACGCGCCGGCCTCGACGGCCGCGAACATGTTGGTCCGTGTGATCAGATGGGTGATCTGGTAGCCGCCCCATGAGTGGCCCTGGATCCCGACGCGCTTCGGATCGATGAAGCCCTGCGCCACGATCGTGTTCACCGCCGGGATCACGCACTTTTCGGCATCTTCACCGGGGTAGCCCGTGGTGTAGATGATGTCGGGCCGCAGCACGACGTAGCCGTTGCTGACGTAACGGGCCACGTTGACGCTGGTGCCGACGTTGGGCATCGAGTAGCCGTGCAGGCCCTGGGTGAGCCCTTCGTAGATGTAGACCATCATCGGATACTTCTTCGCCGGGTCGAAGTTGTCCGGCTTGGTGAGAATCGCGCGCAGCTTGACGCCGTCGGCGTTGATGTACTCCACCAGTTCGGAGGTGCCCCAGACGAACTCGGCCTGCTGGGGATTGGCGTCGGTCACCTTCTGCATGTTGCCGAAGTTGCCGTCGCTCACCCACAGGTTCGGGAACTCCTCGAAGCGCGACAGCGTGAACACGAGGCGATCGGCGTTCTTCGCCTTCGTCACGGCGCCAAAGGCCTTGTCGAGCATCACGATCTTCTCCGGCGCGGCCGTCCCGGCCAGGCTGGCGCGGTAGAAACCCGACGCCTTGGTGGCGTCGTTGACCGCACTCAGCAGCACCGGCCCCGTGCCGGGCACGGTGCGCTGTTCCGGATCGAGGGAACGATAGCGGAACACGAGTCCCTGCTTGCGTCCTTCCCCACCGGTGATCATGCGCGCGTTCGTGCCGTCAGGACGAATCTCCCAGATGTCGAACTGGTCATAGAGCAGCAGAGACTTGTCGCCGTCGGTCCAACCCGCCGAGCCATACGAACCCGGCAAGTCCGGCGTGTCGTGATCTTCCTGGAAGAACTTCACGGGCAGGCGCTCGGTGAGATTGATCTTGAGACCGTCGGAAATCCGGTGGCTATACCAATGGCCCGTGAACTCATTAAACGAGAGCAGATACTGGCCGGCCGGCGACAAGGTCGCCGCCTGCGCGGCCTTCTCCATGATCTTCCGGCGCTGTCCTGACTTCAGATCGATCAGGTACACGTCGTTGTAGCCCTGATCCCAGGACACGAGCTGCCGATACGGCAGGTCGGAGGTGCCGACCGCGCGCTCGGTATTCGTTTCCGGGTTCACGGTCGGCATGTCCGGCGTGGCCAACTGCACGAACCGCTTGTCACCCACGTGGAACACCGCGCGGTACCCGCGGTTTCGATCCTGCGTGGCGCGCACCTTCTGCATCGGCTGCAGCATCGGGTCCCTGAAGTTCCACAGATCCACGTTCGTCGGCCGCTTGGCTTTGGGGTCGGCCGGCGGGGGCGGAGGCGGCGCGGTGTTCAGGAACAGCTGCTTGCCGTCCTCGGAAAATCGCGGCGCGCTGTCATGCACGACCCTGCCCGCCGGGACACCGCGCGTGGTGCCGGACACCACCTCGACCGCCGCGGCGTCATTCGCCTTCCAGTAATAGAGGCGATACGGCGACACGGGCTTGTCGTACTCGGCCTGGTCGCTCAGGAACGCCAACTGCGCGCCCGCGTCGTCAAACACAAATCTCTTGTAGTGCCCCTTGCCGGTGTGCAGCGTCCTAGCGCCGGCATCGGACATCTGGCGCGCGAACGCGCCGTCCTTGGCCGCATCGGTCGACGACACGGCGTACGCGAGCCACGACCCGCCCTTGTTCCACGCGAACTCGTTCACCTCGGTGATCGTGAAGTCCGCGCCGGTCGTCAGGTTCCGGATGATCAAGTCCGTCCCCGCGTCCTTGCGCTTTTCGGCCGGCGTCGCCGCGGCTGGCGCGGGCTCGGCCGCCGCGCCGCCGCGACCACCGCGGCCACCCGCCGCCGGCGCGCGGCCTTTGTGCAGCGCGACCCAGACGGACGAGTCCGGCGCCAGTCGAATGGTGCCGATGTGCTCCACCACGGTCACCTGCCCGGAGGGCAGCGCCATGACGCCCGCGGAGTTGCGCGCGGCCAACGCGGCGGCGGCGGCCTCGGCGGCTTCACCGCCAGCGCCACCAGCGCGGCCGGCAGCCGGCTCGTCGTCATTCGTCTTGGCGGGGACGATGGTGAAGAGCACGAACTTGCCGTCGGGCGTGAAGATCGGCGTGGTACCGCGCGGGTGTTTGAATTCCTTCCCCGACGCGAGGTTGCGCACGACGAGCTCGCCGTCTTCACCCTGCGAGGTGAGCGCATACGCCAGCCACTGGCCGTCCTCGGAGAGACGCGTCCCCGCAATCGAGCGCCAGTAGTCCATCGCGTCGTACGAAATGGGGCGCTTGGCCGGTGCCTGGGCACCCACCGGGAGGCCGGACCAGGCCGCCACGAGGGCCACCACACACACCACGCTGAATACTCGCCGCCGCAGCCGTTGTCTCATGGGAACTCCTTGGCAGAAAACCGCGGCTATTATCGTAGTCAACGGGGTTCGGAGTCCAGGGTTCGAGGTCCTGAGGTCCTGAGGTCCTGGGGTCCTGGGGTCCTGGGGTCCTGGGGTCCGTAGAAGGAGTGGGTGAATGCAGTATCGGAAATTGACAGGCGTGTTGGTGGTCCTCGGGTTCGCAGCAGCCGTCGTGTCCGGGCAGGATCGGCCTCGGGCGCGCGATCTCGCGATCACGCCCGGCGCCGGGGCTCCCGGGCCGCTTAACGCCATCACCGACGTCGCGGGGGTGCGCGTGGGCCAGACGACCGTAATCAGCGGCGATTCCGTGCGCACGGGCGTGACCGCGATTCTGCCGCACGAGGGGAATCTGTTTCGCGATAAGGTGCCGGGCGGCGTCTTCGTGGGAAACGCGTTCGGCAAACTCGCCGGATCCACCCAGGTCCAGGAGCTGGGCACCATCGAGTCCCCCATCGTGCTGACGAATACGCTGGCCGTCGGCACGGCGATGGACGCCGTGGTGCGCTGGACGCTTGAGCAACCAGGCAACACCAATGTGCGTTCAGTGAATGCGCTCGTGGGCGAGACCAACGATGGGGGCCTCAACGATATTCGCGGCCTGCACGTCACGCGCGAGCACGTGCTCGGCGCGATCACCTCCGCGCGCGGTGGCGCGGTCGAGGAAGGCGCGGTGGGCGCCGGCACGGGCACCATCGCGTTTGGATGGAAGGGCGGCATCGGCACGTCGTCGCGCGTGGCGGGTTCGTCATGGACGGTCGGCGTGCTGGTGCAAACCAACTACGGCGGACGCCTCACCATCGCCGGCATTCCGGTCTGGCAACGCGTCTTTCCCACGCCACCCGCCGGGCGCGTGGGCGGCGCGCCGATCGCGAACGAGGCGGACGGCTCCTGCATGATCGTGGTGGCCACGGATGCGCCGCTGGACGCGCGCGACCTGGAGCGGCTGGCCGCGCGAGCGATCTACGCGCTGGCCCGCACCGGGTCCACGTATTCAAACGGCAGCGGTGACTTCGCGATCGCGTTCTCGACGGCAACGGGCAACCGCGTCAGCGCGGCCAACGGCCCGCAGCCGCGGACCTTCCTGCCGACGGATGCCGTCTCCGGGTTGTTCGAGGCGGTGATGGACGCGACCGAGGAAGCCGTTTACAACTCGCTGCTGCGCGCGACCGACATGACCGGCAATGGCCGCACGGTGAGGGCGTTACCGCTGGACGCTGTCAAGAGATGAAGGGGACGGGAGTCGATCTGTGGAAAACTCCAGGCTGATCGATCATCGGCCTGCCTGGAGT
>JANLHE010000116.1 GCA_024653875.1 Acidobacteriota bacterium | reverse complement strand
CCCCCCGTACGACGCCGGGCCCTCACCCGTTTATGAGACCGCTTCTAACGACTCACCCCGCGTCCGGCGGGAGCTATCTGTCGACACAGGAGATCCATCGCCGCCTGCTTCTGAGGGTCGGGGAACTTTACGTCGCAGCGCATGAATGGGAACACACCAGGAATACGCCGAACCAGCATATCCACGCGCTCGTCTTCGGGCATCTGTGGATTTACCCGCATTGTCGAATACACCTTTACGTTCGCCGCATCGACGTTATCCAACAGGAGCACATTGTCGTCGCCAAGAACCACACGCTGGCCATCGATCAGGGCCGAGCGAAGCCGACGGTCGAAGGTTAGCCCCAAGGACAACTGACCATACCGCAGAGAAAACGTGACTGATTCAGGCCCCCCAGATGCGTTGAACTGGGAATCCGCACCCTGCTCAAACCAGCTCACGGAACCGCGCCACAATACCAGTAGCTCAAGAGACTTCGGACCTTCTTTTGGGCCAGCCACAATCCACGTTGCCACAACTGCAGGGGACATCACGCGATGTCCTGTAAGCCCAGCGTCGGTCGCCTGCCTGCTCCATGAGGGCGATCCATGGACCATCGCGCTGAGCGTAATAATCAAACAAAGAGTCCCAAGCCGCATGGCGCTCCTCCCTTCGAAACAGGATGCCCCGTTTCACCAATCCTACCGCACCGAAGAACCCTGAGTTCGTGCTAGCGCTAATGTGGTGCGTACGAAATGTTAGCCCGGATTATTCACCATGATGGTCATGAAGGGCCGTGAAGGGTGAGGGGTTGGGTGCCGCCGTGGGCGGCAGATGGGCATGGGGGGAGATCCACACGCACACACCGAAACACTCACGTGGTGTGTGCGTGTGGATCTCCCCCCATGCCCACCGCCCGGCGGAGCCGGGCGTCCAACCCCGCTCGCCTGACGGGTCCTGCGATCTTCATGGAACTTGATGTCCTTCATGGTGAAATCCTGGGCTTGTGAATAATGCGGGTTAAGGCCCCTGAGCTACGCCAGGTCCACCCAGACGGTCTTCACCTGCGTGTAGTACTCGAGCGCGTGCATGGACATCTCACGCCCGAAGCCGCTCTGCTTGTAGCCGCCGAAAGCCGCCGCCGTGTCGTAGACGTTGTACGTGTTGATCCAGACCGTGCCGGCCTTGAGTCTGGACGCCACGTAGTGGGCCTTGCTGACGTCCTTCGTCCACACGCCTGACGCCAATCCGTAGACCGTTGCATTGGCCTTGGCAATGGCATCTTCGACGTCCGTGAACTCGATGGCGGCCAGCACCGGCCCGAAGATTTCTTCCCTCGCGATGGTCATATCGGTGGTGACGTTGCCGAACACCGTCGGCTGCAGGAAAAAGCCCTTCCCCGTGCCGATGTCCGTCCGGGCGCCGCCAGCCAGCAGCGTCGCGCCTTCCTTCTTCGCTGTTTCGATGTAACCCAGCACCCGTTCGAGCTGCGTCTTCGACGAGATCGCGCCGAACCGCGTCTTCGGATTCATGGGATCGCCGGCGACCATCTTCTTTGCCCGCTCGGCCACCTTCGCGAGGAACTCATCCTTGATCGACGCCTCGACGAGCAGGCGCGAACCGGCGGCACACACTTCGCCCTTGCCGTAAAAGATCCCCATCGTGGCGCCGCGGACGGCCGCGTCCATGTCGGCATCCGCGAAGACGATGTTGGGCGACTTGCCACCCAGTTCCAGGGTGATGTGCTTCAGGGTGTCCGCCGCGGACTTCATGATGCCCTTGCCGGTGGACGTGTCGCCGGTGAAGGCGATTTTGTCGATGCCCGGATGGTCCACAATCGCCTGGCCCGTCGTGGAGCCGGGCCCCGTGATGACGTTCAGCACGCCCGGAGGGAACCCAAGGGCCGTCGCCATCTCACCGAGCTTCAGCGCGGTCAATGGCGTCTGGCTCGCCGGCTTGAGGATGACGGTGTTGCCCATCGCCAGCGCCGGCGCTACCTTCCAGATCGCGATCAGCAGCGGGAAGTTCCAGGGGACGATGGCCGCGACGACGCCGACGGGTTCGCGCAGCGTGTAGACCAGCTGGCCGCCCTTGACCGGCACCGTCTCGCCGTGGACCTTGTCGGCCCACCCGGCGAAGTACTGCAGGCACTCGGCCGCCATTGGAATCTCGACATGGCGCGACTCGGTGATGGGCTTGCCGTTGTGCAGGGTCTCCAGGCGCGCCATTTCATCGGCCTCGGCCATGAGCTGCTCGCCGAGCTTGTAGACCAGGCGGCCGCGCTCACGCGCCGGCATCGCGCCCCACGGCCCGTTGAGCGCCGCGCGCGCGGCCGTGACGGCGGCATCCACGTCCTGGGCGGTGGCCGAGGCGACTTCGGCGATGACTTCCTCGGTGGCCGGGTTCACCACCGGTCGCGTCTTGCCATCCGACGCGTCGCGCCATTCGCCGTTAATCAGCAGCTGTTTTCGTCCGAGCATCATCAGTTCCCACCTTGCTGTTCACACACGCTACTGACCTTTGAACCGCGGCGTTCGCTTCTCGAGGTTGGCCGCGATGCCCTCTTTGGCGTCATGACTCTGGAAGAGCAACTGCTGCAGCTCGCGCTCCATCGCCAGGCCCTCGCCGAAGCCGGCTTCGGGTCCCGACTGCACGGCGCGCTTGATGCGGCCCACCGCGAGACTGGCCTTGTGCGGCGGCGTGAACGTCTTCGCGTATTCGATCACCGCGTCGAGGAACGCCCGCCCGTGCAGGTGTTCGTCGCCCCACACCTCCGACACCAGCCCCACCGCGAGCGCCTCGTCCATCGTCATCAACCGCCCGCTGATGAGCAGTTCCATCGCGCGGCCCTTGCCGAGCAATCGCGCGAGGCGTTGCGTGCCGCCGGTGCCCGGCAGCACGCCGAGCGCCACTTCGGGCAGCCCGATCTTGCCCGCGTCCTTGCGGGCGATGCGCAGGTCCGCCGCCAGAGCGACCTCAAGCCCGCCGCCGACGGTATGGCCGTTCAGCGCGGCGATGACCAGTTTCGGCGTCTGCTCCAGCCGATTCAGCGTCTCGTTGGCGTGCAGGCAGAAGTAGTACTTGTACTCCGGCGTGGCGTCCTTCAGCATCCCGATGCCGGCACCCGCGCAGAAGAACCTCTCGCCCGATCCAACCAGCACGATGACGTGCACGGACGCGTCCATCCGCGCCTCGAGGATGGAGGCGTCCAGCTCCAGCATCATCTCGTAGCTGTAGGTATTGGCCGGCGGCTCACACAAGGTGAGCACGCAGACGCCCTCGTGAACGGTGCTGGTGACTCTCACATTTCCGTCCGCACGTACTCGAAGTTAATGGGCGTGCCCTTGATGCCGCGGGCCGGCGGCGCGATGTAGTTGGCGAACTTGCCCGTCTCGTAGATCGGCTGGTTCATGATCGACAGGAGGTACCGCTTGTCCGCCGGGCTGGGCAGCCATTCGTACTTGCGGCGCTGCCACTCGGCTTCCGGCAGGACGTGACCGTCCGGATCGGTGTGAATCGGCGCGAACTGCCCGATGCCGCGGTTGAATTTGCGGTTCGGCAGCCGCAGGCGATCGGAGAAGCCGTAGCGCTCGAGGATCTTGTTCCAGCGCGTCACGCCGGACTGGCAATCGTCCACATACCAGTCGCGCAGCACCTCGTTCATGGCGTTGCGCATCGGCACGCCCTGCTTCTTCACCTCGCCGTTCTCCACCATCTCGAGGTCATACATCGTCTCCACGACGCGATGCTCGGTCCACTTGCCTTCTTCGGCGCGGCCCTTCAGGCCGTTGGCGAAGTACGACGCGGCGTTGGTGGACACCTCGTTGCCGTGCAGGTCGAGGCTCAGCGAAAACCACAGATTGATGTGCTTCTGGATGGTCGGCAGGTCGATGCCGCCCAGCGCGCGCACGTCCTCGGAGAAGCCGGACTCCTTCATCAACTGGCACGTGCGCTCGACGACGCGGCCGATGCCGGTGTCGCCGACGAACATGTGATGCGCCTCTTCGGTCAGCATGAAGCGCGTGGTGCGGGCCAGCGGATCGAGCGAACTCTCCGACAGCGACAGCAACTGCGACTTGCCGTCGCGATCCGTAAACATCGTGAACATGAAGAAGTCGAGCCAGGTGTCGATCGGCTCGTTGAACGCGTCCAGGATGCGCGGCTTGTCGCGGTTGCCGCTCTGGCGCGCGAGCAGGTCTTCCGCCTCGTCGCGGCCGTCGCGGCCGAAGTACGAGTGCAGCAGATAGACCATCGCCCAAAGGTGGCGGCCCTCTTCGACGTTGACCTGGAACAGGTTGCGCATGTCATACAGGCTCGGGCACCGATGCCCCAGCCAGCGCTGCTGCTCCACCGACGCCGGCTCGGTGTCGCCCTGCGTGACGATGAGGCGGCGGAGTTGATTCCGGAACTCCCCGGGCACTTCCTGCCAGACCGGCTGGCCGAAGAAGTCGCCGAACCCGATGGTGCGATTCACCATCGGATCCGCGAGAAAGATCCCCCACCGATACTCCGGCAGCCGCACGTACTCAAAGTGCGCCCACCCGGCGGCGTCCACGCTGATGGCCGTGCGCACATACACCTGGTGGAAATGCTGGAACCCCTGCGGCCCCATGTCGCGCCACCACTGGATGTACGCCGGCTGCCAGTGCTCCAGCGCCCGCTGCAGCCGCTTGTTCAGGTGGAGATCGACGTTGTTCGGAATCTTGTCAGAGGAAATCATGTCGGGTCCTGGGGTCCTGGGGCCTGGCCAATCGCCAAATGTTCAGGTCCGGTTGTAATCAAATTCCGCCCGGTCCGATGTTCCGTACGACGTCAAGGCGCCCTTGGGGCCCACCGCGTTCGGCCGCTGGAAGATCCAGTTCTGCCACGCCGTGAGCCGGCCGAAGATCTTCGTCTCCATGGTCTCCGGTCCCACGAACCGGAGGTTGGCTTCCATGCCGGTGAGCGCGTCCGGAGACATCGCGGCGCGCCCCTCGACGGCCAGCCGCACCTCGTCGTCCCAGTCGATTGCATCCGGCGCAAAGGTCACGAGTCCCGCCTCGAGCGCGGAGGCCGGATCGAACGGGCCGTCGTGGGCGAGCACCGCCGCGACCTGGTCCGGAGTGCCCCAGAAGCGGGCCTGCAGCCGCGAGATGCCGTTGCTCATCGGCAGGATGCCCGCGTTCATGCCCGACAGCTGAATGGCGTTGGTCTGGTCGTCGTCATCCAGCAGGTATGAACGATCGGCCGCGAGCGCCAGTTCGAAGAGCGACCCCGCGAACGCATTGCCCGGCTCGATGACCGCGAAGAAGCTGCGCGCGGACAGGTCCACCCGCTTGAGCGTGCGCTTGATGAAGTGCGTGATCTCGCGCACCAGCCAGTGGCCGGCGTGATCGAGCAGCACCTGATCGGCCGCCAGCACCAGGGCGGGATCGCCCTCGGCCTTGAGCACGATCGTGCCGATCTCCCGCTCGTTCACGCGCAAGCGGAGGATCGCGTCGTCAATCTCGCGGAAGACGCGGAGCGGCCAGAACTGGTCGCCGGCCGCGAGGATGGCCTCGGGCGTGGACTCGACGGCCGCGGCCGGCGCGTGCACCGTCAGGGTCGCCGCGCGCTTGGCGCGATCGAACGTGACCGAGACCGATGAATAGGTGTAGCCCTCGGCGCTGATGGTCGCGTGCAGCGGATTGAGCGTGACGCCGGGCCCCGAGGCGGGCCGGTCGGACGTCGCGGCCAGTTCCAGCGCGCGCTTCGCCACGGCCTCCTTGAATTTGCTCGACGGCACGACGGCGTCCACCAGGCGCCACTCGACGGCGCGCTTGCCCTTGACGCCTTCCGCGATGGTCCCGAAGAAATCCGCCAGGTCGCGGCGGACCTTGCGCTTGTCCACCACGCGGGTCAGGCCGCCGGTGCC
>JANLHE010000100.1 GCA_024653875.1 Acidobacteriota bacterium | reverse complement strand
CAGGCCGCGCTGAAGGCCTGGCGGCTGTCCGTCTCCATGGACAAGTACAAGGCGCTGCGCACGATGTACAACGACGCGGGCGTCTCGATTTACGCCGTGAAGATCCTCGGCCCGAACATGTCTGACGAGGAATTCGAGTACGTCTTCAATGTCGCCGACGCGCTCGGGTGCACGCACACCACGCTGGAACTGCCGGCCGACGAGGCCCAGCTCACCCGCATCGGTGATTTTGCCATGCGACGCAAGATTTACGCGGCGTACCACACGCATCTGCAGGGCTCGATGACGGCGTTCGATCGGGCGTTCGCGCTGTCCCCAGGCAACATGGCCAACGTGGATCTCGGCCACTACGTCGCGGCGGGCAACATCGGCGGCACCCCGATCGAGTTCCTCGAGAAGCACCACGCGCGCATCTTGAGCGTGCACCTGAAGGACCGGCGGTCCAAGGCCAATGGCGGCGACAACGTGCCCTGGGGCACGGGGGACACGCCGATCAAAGAAATTCTGCAGGCGATGAAGACGCGCCGCTGGCGCTTTCCCGCGACGGTCGAGCTCGAGTACCCGGTCCCAGACGGGTCCACGGCCGTCGCCGAGACGAGGAAGTGCCTCCAGTACTGCGCCGAGGCCCTGGCATAGGCGGCTGGAACTGTGCCGCGCCTTTTCTGTCTGTGCGTCGCCGCGTGGAGCGTCGTGGCTTCAACCACCGCCGGTCAAGCTTCCGGGCCGCGCCCGGCCGCACCGCAGACCGTCGTCACGTGGCTCGACGCCTACGCGGCCGGCCGGTTCAAGGAGGTGGTGTCGGCACTGCAGCGCACGGATGACTTCAGCGGCATTCTCGAACAACTGAAGCGCGACGGTCCCCCTTGGATCGCCGCGGCGGGCCCCGCGGAGATTGACCGGCGCGAACTCGTTGCGGCGACGTTTGCGCTCGAAGCCGCCCGGGCCGGCATCGGCCGGCCGTGGAAGCTGTGGCTGAGGGTCCCGTCGGGTGCCGAAATGGGGATGGCGCTCGTCGGCGTCACGCTCTACTGGGAGGCGCCGCCGCTCATCCTGGAGTGGGCATGTGAACGGTTTCGTGCGCGGTCGACGATCCACCCTGCTGAACGGTGGTGGCAGCTGGCGGCCATCGCGGTGGGCCACAGGTCCGAAGACTTTCAGTTCCTCGTCGGCTTTCCGTTCCGTTCGATTGTGATCAACAAGCAGGACGAAATCGAGCACCTCACACACATCGAGAAACGATTCCCCGACGAGATGCGCATCCAGTTGGCGAAGGCGATCGCCATCGAGTGGCGGTGGCCGCGCGATGCCGTGCCGGCGTTCCTGGCGTTGGTCGAGCATCCGGACGTTGGCGCCGAAGCGCGAGTGCGGCTGGGCATTTCGCAGACACGCACGGGTCGTCACGCCGAGGCGGTGACCACCCTGCGACGCGCGGAACAGGAGACCCGGGATCCGCATCTCGTGTACCTCGCGCGGCTGTTTCGCGGCCAGGCATTCGAGGCCCTGAAACGTACGAAGGACGCCGAGACCGCGTACAGGTCGGCCGTGCTCACCATCCCAGGCGCGCAGGCGGCGGCCAACGCGCTCGCGGGACTGCTCGCCGCTGACGGTCGTCGCCTCGAAGCGCAGCAGTTGATCGCGAGAACTCTCGCCACCAAGCCGATGCCCGTCGACCCCTGGCGCGTCTATGTCCACGGCGACGATCGCTTCTGGCCGTACCTGATCGGCCGGCTTCGGCAGGAGATCCGGCGATGAAGCGCCTTCTCGCGACCGCCGCTGTCGCAGGACTCCTCGGCACATCCGTGTTGCTGTCCGGGCAGCAACAGCCCTTCCGCGCGGCCGCGGATGTCGTGATGGTCGATGTCTCGGTGCGACAAGGCGGGCAGCCGCTGACCGGATTGACCGCCGCGGATTTCGTGGTGCTGGACAACGGCGTTCGCCAGGAGATCGAACGCGTCGAGGCCTCGACCGTACCGATCGACCTCACCATCGTCGCCGACGTGAGCTACAGGCACACAGACGTGATGAGCACGCTGCGATCCGACTTGAAACAGCTCGCCACGAGTTTGCGCCAGGTCGACCGCATCCGGGTGCTTGTGTTTGATGACCACGTGCGCGAAGTGGTCCCGTTTCAGCCGGCCACTCAGCCAGTCACGTTCGCATTCGACCCTCGCGGGCACCACGCCTCATTGGCCGACGCCATCATCATGGCCCTTGCCACCCCGGTCGAACCAGACAGACGCCACGTCGTGATTCTGAGGACACGCGGCACCGACACCATCAGCCTGACGGCGGCTGGCCGGCTGCGTGACGTGGCGGCATCGACAGACGCCCAGCTGCACATCATCTTCGACGAACGAGCCGTCCTGGACGAACTCGAGCTGCGGGGGTTTCGGTGCGGTCAGATGGATCGATGCTTGCCGACGCACAACTTCTGGCAGCCCTTCCAACGATTCAGTCAGATGCTCAGCGGGGAGCGCCTGACGCTGACTCCATATGGACTGGGACTGCAGGATGCGGCGGTGACGACAGGAGGCGCCGTCCACTTTACCGAGGTGTTTCGAGCGCCGACAGTCATCTCTACGTTCGAGAAAGCATTTGAGGCATTCCGCCAGAGTTACGTTCTTCGTTACGTGCCGGCGGGTGTGACCCGCGACGGGTGGCACACCATCTCGGTGACGGTGCCGGGCCATCGACGGGCCGTGGTCCGTGCAAGGCGCGGGTACGGTGTTGATCCGCCGGCGCCACCAGAGACCAACCGGCTCTGGCTCAACCCCGGTATGCCTGAGAATCTCCGCCGGCTCGTCACCGCCTTCGATGCAAAACAGTATGCGGAGGTCGCGAAGACGCTGGCAGCGGAGCGCGACGTGCCGCGGCTCATCGAGGAGTTGAAGAGCGCAGGCAACCCGTGGCCAACGGAAGCCTGGCATGAGGCGGTCCTGGCCGTGGAGCTCGCCGAGGTGGCGGTATTTTCGGGTGATGCAAAGCACCGAAAGGCAGGATTCGATCTGCTGCGCGAACAGGCACGGCTGATTCGGCACCCGTTCGAGGCCGACGAGTTCGAGCGGTACTGGCACTGGGCCGCGGTGGCGACCGCGCACGGCTCCCTCCGGACTGCGGAGGGCCGCCAGGTGGTTGACGACGCGCTGCTGCGATTCCCTGAGGAACCGCGCTTTGTGCTGGCGCGCGCGATCGCTGGAGATCAGGAGTGGAGCCTGCGCGATCCGCGCCCGCTTCCACGTGGGCAGACGCGTGCGCCCTTCAAGGATGCGGTGGAGCCGCTCTATCGAGCGGCGATGGCGTTCGCGCAGACGGCGGATGAAGCGCGGGTGCGTCTGGCGTGGGGCATGCACCGTCAGGGCGCGTACGCCGATGCCGTGTCCCTCCTCCAGCAGGCCACGGTGAATGACGGGGATGTGCCGGTGGCGTTTCTGCATCGCCTGTTCACCGGGCACAGCCTCACGGCGCTGGGTCGCCATGCCGACGCCATCGCGGCCTATCGAGAGGCCGTCCGCCGGGTGCCTGCCGCGCAGTCCGCGCGGGTCTCGCTGATGAACACGTTACTGCTCACGGGCAAGACCGAGGACCGCGTGGAGGCCGAGGCGCTTGCCGAGACGATTCAGACCGATCGGTCGTCAATCACGGACCCCTGGCGGACCTATTGGCAGGGCGACTATCGCTTTTACCCGGGACTCATGCGGCAACTGCGGGAGCGACGCCGATGAGGTCGATTCGCCTGGTCGCAGTCGTATGGCTCCCGGTCCTGACAGCCGGCATGGTGGCGCAGGCGCAGGCGCCCACGTTCCGGGCAGTAGCAGAGGGCGTCACCGTTGATGTCAGCGTGCAGGTGGGCACACGGCCGGTGACTAATCTGCAGATCGCGGATTTCGAGCTGCTCGACAACGGCGTGCCACAAACGATTGCGGACCTGACGTTCGGCACACTGCCGATCGATGTGACGGTGGCGCTCGACATCAGCTACAGCGTCCGCGGCACGATGCTCGATCGGCTGCGTCGCGCCGTCGGGCAGTTGGTGCGCGACC
>JANLHE010000097.1 GCA_024653875.1 Acidobacteriota bacterium | reverse complement strand
GCGAGGCAAGTAACTAGAGGGGCCTCCTGAGCGCGTCGAGTGTCAGCGTCAGGCGCGGCCCCGCACCGGGCAACCGGTCCGGGGCCGCGTACAGTCGATATGCGGGCAGGAAGCGGCGCACGTAGTCGGTGATGGCCTCGCGGCTGAGACCCGGTTTCCCCGAGGCCTTCATCGCCTCTTCGGCCTCGACGCGCCACGTGAGGACGTACTCGGGGTCCCGCGCGCGCAGCACGACCCACACGTCCACTAGATCCGTCCAGCGCGTGTATGCGGCCAGCGCGCGATTGGGCGCGGCGAGCAAGGGGTCGGGCAACTCACGCTCGTCCACCGGCGCGAAGCCGAGCATCCAGCCTTCGAGCACCACCACATCCAGCGGGCCGTCCACCTGCCGCCACGCGCCTTCAGGGGCGCGATCGCCGCGGCCGCCGTGCGCGGACTTGTCGTACACGGGCACACGCATCGACTCGCCGGCCCCGAGGGTCCTGAGGGCTTTCAGCGTGCGCTCCCCCAGCGCCACGTCGTGGGTGCCGGGATAGCCACGATGCTCGAGATACGGGTTGCCCGGATGCGCGGCCGCGAGCGCCAGCTGATCCTCGCGCGTCAGGTAGAAGTCATCCACCGAGACGCCGGCGCCCCGCAGTCCCCGCGCAGGCAGCGCCTGCAGGAACGCGTTCACCAGCGTGGTCTTGCCCGCGCCCTGCGGCGCCTGCAGGCCGATAATCACCGGGCGCCGTCGCGCCGCGGCGATCTGCGTAAAGCAGAACGCGTGGACGGGATCGTGGAGCGGGGCAATCCCTGTCGTCATTGCCTCATTGCCTCATTGCCCCGTTGCCTCATTCTCGAAGTCCTCCAAGCCCAGACCAATGGAATCCACAACAAGTTCGAGACAAGTAAATGCGCCATCTGCAGCGCGAGCGGCGCCAGCAGCAAGAGGTTGATGACGCCCAGCGCGCACTGGCCCACGACCAGCATCAAGACGAGCTGGCGGGGGGTGGCCTGCGCCTCGCCGGCAAACACCGGGTCGCGCCACGCCAGCCAGAACAGATACAGGCCCACTGATGCGGCCAGCAGCGGATGCCAGATGCGCAGGCGAATCAGGAAGTGCGCCGTGGGATCGAGGTCCGCCGCGATCCCTTCGGCCAGCGACGCGTGCGGAAACAGCGTGTCGCCGAGCGCGACGATGGCGCCGGTGGCGGCGATGACGAACATCGCCAGCATCACCACGGCGAAGCCCGTGGCGGACCCGCGCGACCGCGGTGCGGCCACGGCATCGACGTGCGACGGGCGTGCGGCCCAGAGCGTGGTGGTCATCGCGCCGACCAGCAGCAACGTGTTGACCAGGTGTCCGCCCACATAGCCGGCGCGCAGCGCCGACGCGTTGTCTTCCACCAGGCGAAGCAACACGATCCCGGCCCCGACGGCGGCTTCGATCAGCATGAAGATCAGCGTGATGAACGCCCAGCGGCGGGCCGGATGTCCGGCGGGAAACGTACGGCGCGCCAGCACCCACAAGCCCACGGCCAGCAGCATGACCGCGCCGCTGGTGAGCCGGTGCACGAACTCGATGATGGTGCCCACGGTGGGCGCGAGCGGCACCACGTCGCCGTTGCACAACGGCCAGTGGCTGCCGCACCCGGCGCCCGATCCGGTGGCGCGCACCACGCCGCCCCAGACAATCACCAGCACCGTCAGCCCCAGGGCGACCCAGCCGAACTTCAGAAACGCGCGAACACGATCGGACGACATCGATGCCTCCGTCTCAAATCATCGCCCACTTCCGGCGCCGATACACCAGGCCCGTTGACCCGGTAAGCTAGACCACGTGTATACCGACCGCCTGGCCGCGCGCCGCGAGGCCCTCGCCCGCATGGAACGCCAGCATGCGCGCATCGCCATGGTGCGGCTCGCTTTGGGCCTGGCCGGCGTCGCGCTGCTCATCGCGCTGGGCCTCGCCCCGTGGAAGACGCTGGCCTCGTTGGTGGTGCTGTTTGCCGTCATCGCCGTCGGACACGGCCGCCTGATCAACGCCCGCGATCGCGCGCGGTCGGCGGTCGACTTCTACGAGCGCGGCATCGCGCGTCTGGAGCATCGCTGGATGGGCCAGGGGGACGCCGGCGATCGCTTCCTGCCCACGCAGCACCTGTATGCCGCCGACCTCGACCTGTTCGGCCACGGCAGTCTCTTCGAACTGCTGGCCACGTGCCGGACCGAGGGCGGGCGCGCCACGCTGGCGCGCTGGCTGCTGGCGCCTGCCGCGCCCGACGAGATTCGCGCGCGACAGGAGGCCGTCCGCGAGCTGATGCCGGACCTGGACGTGCGCGAGCACCTGAGCGTGGAAGGCGACCAGATGCGCCCGGGCGTGGACGCGTCCCATCTGGCGACCTGGGCACGCGCCACCCGCCTGATGCCGGGCCCGATCGCGGAGGTCGCGGTGCGCGCGGCGCCGATCCTGCTGGTGGCCGCGACGATCGGGACCACGCAGGGCGCGCCCGGAATGCTCGTGCTGGGCGCCGCGCTGCTGGCAGGCATGGTCGCGCTGGCGCTGCGGGCGAAGGTCCTGCAAGTCACCGAGGCCGTGCAGAGGGCATCGCGCGATCTGGATGTGATCGTGGGCGTGGCGCGCGTGCTGGAGGGCCGCACGGACTCGGCCGCGCGCCTGGTGGACCTGCGCACGCGCCTGGCCGGTGACCGCGGATCGGCATCGGCCGCGATTGGCACGCTCGCGCAGCTGGTGGCGTTGCTCTCGTCGAGGAGCAACGTGATCTTCGCGCCCGTGGCCGCGCTCCTGATGTGGACCACGCAGATGGCGTTTTCCATCGAGCGCTGGCGCACCCGGCACGGCCATCAGGTGCCACAGTGGCTGGAGGCGGTGGCCGAGTTCGACGCGTTGTCCGCACTGGCGGGATACGCGGCGGAGCATCCCGCCTATGTGTTCGCGGAACTGGCGGCGCCGCCCGCGCATCTGCGGACGACAGACCTTGCCCACCCGCTGCTGCCCGCGACCGCGGTCGCCAACGGCATCAGCCTCGGCCAGGCCGCGCCGTCGCTCCTCATCGTGTCCGGCTCGAACATGTCCGGCAAGAGCACGTTCCTGCGGGCGCTGGGGGTCAACGTGGTGCTGGCGCAGATGGGCGCGCCGGTGCGCGCCTCGTCGTTCCGGCTCGCGCCGCTCGCCGTCGGCGCGTCGATTCGCGTGCTGGACTCGCTGCAGGAAGGACACTCGCGGTTCTACGCGGAGATTCTGCGGCTGAAGCACATCGTCGACCTGGCGCGGGCGCACGCGGGCGCCACGCTCTTCCTGCTGGATGAGGTCCTGGGCGGGACGAACTCGCATGACCGGCGGCAGGGCGCGGAGGGGTTGCTGCGCGGCTTGACGGGTCTGGGCGCCATCGGTCTGGCCACCACGCACGACCTGGCGCTCGGGGAGATCGCCGACGGGTGGTCCCCACAGGCCGCCAACGTCCATTTTGCCGATGCGTTTGACGGGGGATCGCTCGCGTTTGACTACGTGCTGCGCCAGGGGCCCGTCCGAACCAGCAACGCGCTGGCGCTGATGCGATCGATCGGACTCGACGTGGACACCGTATGATCCAACCGCAGCCATGATCCTGCCGATTGTGTTCGTCTACGCGGCCACACGGGCGTTCTGGTTCTCCATCGAGCAGCCCTGGTACTGGCGCCTGCCCGAGTGGGTGGACGGTGCGGTGAAGATCGGGCTGTGGGTGATACCCACGCTGTGTCTGGTGATGGCGTTGCGGCGCCAGTCGTGGCGTGAGGCATCGCGCGAGCTTGGCCTCACTCAGCCTGCGTGGCGCGGGATGGCGTTCGCAGCGGCGGCGACCCTGCCCATGGCCGCGTTTCTCGCGGTGTCGCCCTTTTCCTTTGATCCTGCCTCGCTCGCCGGGGCGGTGCTGCTAGGCCCCTTCGCCGAGGAAGTCCTCTACCGCGGTTTCCTGTTTCATCAGCTGCAGCGGCGAGCGGGGTGGTCGGTGCTCTGGGCGGCCTTGGGCAGCGCCATCGTCTTCGCGCTGGCGCACCACAACAATCTGGACGAGGTGCTGGTCACCGCGGTGCTGCGCGAGAACCTCGCGGCCAACATCACCCGGATCGCGCCGCCGACGCTTGCGACCGTTGCCGGCGGCTGCCTCTTCGCGTGGATGACCTGGCGATGGCAGAGTCTCTGGCCGGCCATCGCGCTGCACGCCGCCGTGAACTTCTGGTGGGACATCGCCCCGCTGGCCGTCCTCTCGCCGGTGGCCTCACTCACTCATGGCCTCGCGCTCGTCATCGCGGCGGCGGTCACGTGGCGCCTCACGCCGGATCGGGGTCACCCGGCGGGCGTCGGCGTGGCCAGGCTGCTGGCGCATTGACCTCGCATGCGCCGGCTCCGCGGCTCAGACAATACGCAGGTCAGGAACGTCGCGGAAATCGGTGGGATTCAGCGTCCAGATCGCGGCGCCACCGGCGAGTGCGCAGGCTGCCACCGCAAGATCAACCTCACGCCCTCGAGGCCGCCCCACGTGCTTGTAGATCCGGGCAGCGATGGCCGCTTCGGCCGGACCGAATCCGAACGCACTCTCCGATGGGAACAGGGCTTCCTGCGCCGCGAGGTCGGCCCGGCTCCGGGGTCCGCGCAACCACTCATACAGGACGATCGTCGAGATCGCCAGGCGATGCCCCTGATCCGTCAGTGAAATCAGGGTCTCGAGCGAGCGCCGGGGACCGGTGAGCGCATCGACGAGCGCCGACGTGTCGACGTGAATGATCATGCGGACTGGTGCCGGCGTCCGCCGGTGCGCCGCGCGGAGCGAATGGTCTTCAGTTCCGCGTCCACCTCTGCCGCCGGCCGCGTCGGCTTGGCATCGCGCAGGCGCTCGAGGACGTCCATCATGTGCTGCCTCTCCCGCTCGCTCAAGCGGTCCGTCCGGGCCGCATAATCCGCCACCGCGTCCCGCACCACATGGCTCTGCGGCTTGCGCAACCGCGCGGCCGTGCGGCGGATCTCGGCGATCGTGGCGTCATCCAGTGAAAACGTCGCGCGTGCCATAACGAAACCATACTACCATAACGCTTGCATAATGTTCGCCCTTATGGCCAGAGCCTGAAGGCGCGTCCCGTCAGTGGGCGAATCACATCGAAGTGCCGGCGGTCGAGCGTGAGGATGTCCCGGACGCGGTGCCTGGCCGCAAGCACCACCAGCGACGCATCGGCCAACCCGATCTGCAGATCGCGATATTTCGCGATGACGCGCTGGGCCACCTCGACATCGGCCGCCTCAAACGACTCGAGTCGATAGGCCCCACGCACGACCTCAGCGAGCATGGCCTGCTGGGCAGGCGCGCCGACGCGAGTGCCGAGAAGATAGTCGAGTTCCGCAAGTACGAACGAAGATAACAGAAAGGGCCCGGGCTTCCCCGTGATCACGGCCGCACAGTCCGCGTGTCTGGCCTGGCTGGCATCGACCGCCGCCAGCAGACCGCTGGTGTCGAGCAACAACATGTCAGCGCTCGCCGAACGCCGGCGCTGTCGCATCCCCCTTCAGGAGGGCGTCGACGCGCTCGGCCAAGTCAGGCTGACCACTGGTGAACAGCGGCAACGTCGGGCGTGATGCCGGCACCTCGCTGGTCATCTGGGCGATCGCCTGTCGAATCAAGGCGGCCTCGCTCGTGCCCGTGACCCGCGCGGCGCGCTGCAGCGAGGCTTTCAACTCCTTCGGCAGATACACAGTCGTCTTCTCCATGCCATACATTTTACCATATGTCGGTGTACCGCCAGCCTCATCCAATCCTGATGCCCGCCCCCGACCCCGTCTTGACACGCGAAGCACACTGTCATAGTGTCCTATGACAGAAAGCCATGCGGTTCGAACTGAACTTCAAATCCGGCAAGCCGGTGTATCTCCAGGTCGTGGACCAGGTCAAAGCCGCCGTGGCGTCCGGCGCGGCCAAGGCAGGTGATTCGTTGCCGTCCATCCGGCCGCTGGCCGAAGAGCTCCGCCTGAACCGCAACACCGTCGCGAAGGCCTACACGGAGCTTGAGAGTCAGGGCGTGATCGAAACCGAGGCCGGCCGGGGCTGTTTCATCAGCGCCAACA
>JANLHE010000169.1 GCA_024653875.1 Acidobacteriota bacterium | reverse complement strand
CCCAGCAGCGTGCGCGCGCGCGTGATGTCCGGCCGGCGCACCTTCGGGTCGTCGGTCGGAAGCGGCCGATAGACGATCTGGCTCGACGACCCGGTCATGCCGATGATGGTCCGCGCGATCTCCTCAATCGACATTTCCTGCGGGTTGCCCACGTTCACCGGGTCGTTGGTGTCGGAGGCGGCGAGCCTCAGGATGCCCTCGACCAGGTCACTGATGTAGCAGAAGCTGCGGGTCTGGGCCCCGCTGCCGAAGATGGTGACGTCCTCGCCGCGCAGGGCCTGCGAGATGAACGCCGGCACCGCGCGGCCGTCGTTGATCCGCATGCGCGGACCATAGGTGTTGAAGATGCGGATGATCTTCGAGTCCAGGCCGTGGAAGCGGTGGTAGGCCACCGTGATGGCCTCGGCAAAGCGTTTGGCCTCGTCGTACACGCCGCGCGGACCGATGGGGTTGACGTTGCCCCAGTAGGATTCCTTCTGCGGATGTTCGAGCGGGTCGCCGTACACCTCCGACGTGGATGCCAGGACAAACCGCGCGCCCTTGGCCTTGGCCAGGCCCAGCGCGTTGTGCGTGCCGAGCGCGCCCACTTTCAGGGTGGGAATCGGCAACTCCAGGTAATCAATCGGGCTGGCCGGGCTCGCCCAGTGCAGCACGAGATCCACGGGCCCGCTCACGTCGATGTAGTGCGTGACGTCGTGCTTGATGAACTGGAAATCACGGTCCCGCAGGTGCGCGATGTTGTTCAGGTCGCCCGTCAGCAGGTTGTCGATGCCGACCACCGTGTGGCCGCGGTCGAGCAGCGTTTCGCTCAGGTGGGAACCGATGAAACCGGCGGCGCCGGTGATGACAACCCGCACGTGGACTCCGGACTCAGTAGGCCGCGCGGTGGATGCCGCGCATCAGGGTCAGCCACATGATCTTCATGTCGAGGCTGAGGGACCAGTTTTCGATGTAGTAGAGGTCGAACTCGATGCGCTTCTCGAGCGAGGTGTTGCCGCGCCAGCCGTTGACCTGCGCCCAGCCGGTGATGCCGGCCTTGACCTTGTGGCGGAGCATGTACTGCGGAATCTGGTGCTTGAACTGCGCCACGAAAAAGGGGCGTTCCGGCCGGGGCCCGACGATCGACATGTCGCCGTTGAGCACGTTCCAGAATTGCGGCAGCTCGTCCACGTCGGTCTTGCGGAGCCAGCGGCCGACCGCCGTCGCGCGCGGGTCGTCGTCTCGCGCCCAGACCGGGCCGGTGACCTCTTCGGCGTCAATCGGCATCGAGCGGAATTTGTAGACCGTGAAGGACTTGCCATCCAGGCCCATCCGCTCCTGGGTGTAGAAGACCGGTCCCGGCGAGCTGCGCTTGATGGTGAGCGCGATGAGCAGCCCGGGGATGGCGCCCAGCACGAAGACCGCCAGGGAGACGCCGATGTCGACGGCGCGCTTGAGCAGGCTGTTGAACCCGCGCAGCGGCATGTCGTTGATGGAGATGATGGGCAGGCCGTCGAGGTCCTCGAGCCGCGCGCGCAGGGCGATGAACTGGAGGAGGTCCGGCACGACGTGAATTTCGATGCACTCGCGGCTGGCCATTTCCACGACGCTCAGCATCCGCACGTGTTCCTCGAGCGGCAGCGCCACGTAGATCTCGTCGACTTTCTCGCGGAGGCAGACGTCCACCGTGTCGGTGAGCGTCCCCAGGATCGGCAGGCCCCGATAGCCGATGGCGTCGGTGGTGGCGAACCGGTCATCGACGAACCCGACAAGCCGAAAGCCCAGCTCGCCGTGTTCGAGGATTCGATCCGCGACCAGGCGGCCCAGGTCGCTGGCCCCCACCACCAGGACCCGGCGCAGACCGATGCCTTTGCGCCATCGCCGCCGCAG
>JANLHE010000091.1 GCA_024653875.1 Acidobacteriota bacterium | reverse complement strand
TGAGGGGTATTCCGCACCGGTGAGCCGAGGATTCCACGCTACCGGTCGTGGAACCGGCCGAAGCGCCAGACGCCCACCGAGGTGAGCCAGGCGAGCAGGAACAAGGCCACCACGGTGAAGCCCATCACCTGCGGATCCCAGTCCACCAGGGGCGACCACCAGCCGGGCGCCCAGGCGAGCCTGTCCGAGACTATCGACACCAGTTGAACGGTGCCGATGAACAACGCCACCGCCGCGGACAGGCCGGTAATCGCGAGGTTGTAGAACACCTTCCGCAGCGGATGCGCAAACGCCCACCCGTAGGCGCCGCACATCAGGACGCCGTCAATGGTGTCCATCAGCGCCATGCCCGCGGCAAACACCACCGGCAGGCTCAGCACCGCCAGCAGCGGCATGTCCTGTGACGTCGCCACCGCGGCCGTCGTGAGCAGGCCAATCTCGGTCGCCGTGTCGAAGCCCAGGCCAAACAAAAACCCCACGAAGTACATTTGCCAGGGCTGTGTCACCAGCCGGAAGACGCCGCCGAACCACCGGGTGATCACGCCGCGTTCAAGCAGCCGCGCTTCCATCTCCGCGGCGTCGAACTGTTCACGGCGCATCTGCCGGAATGCCCGGGCGATGTCGAGCATGACCATCAGGTTGAGCAACCCGATGGCCCACAGGAACACGCCGGACACCAGCGTCCCGGCAAACCCGCCCCACGCCTGCAGTCTCGGCATTTCGCCGGTCATCGCCTGCGTGGCGAGGGCGATGGCAAGCGTCATCAGGAACACCACGGTGCTGTGGCCGATCGAGAAGAAGAAGCCCACGCCCAGCGGGCGGCGCTCCTCGCGCATCAGGCGCCGGGTGGTGTTGTCAATCGCCGCGATGTGATCGGCGTCAAACGCGTGGCGAAGGCCGAAGGTGTACGCCAGCCCCGCCAGACCGACCAGCGCGGGCGCGCCCTGGCTGACACCCCACCACACCCCTCCCCATCCGAGCGCATGGAGCGCAACGATGATCGCGCCGAGCAGCCAGAGGTGCCGGCGTTCCGCGGACGTCACCGGGCCTCCTGAAACCGATCCGGCCGGGTCAGGGCGAGCATTGGATCCGGGTCACCCGCCAGGAGAAGGCGCGTGACGACGTCCGCCGTGTACGGCGCGAGCAGGATGCCGTTGCGATAGTGTCCCGTCGCGAGGGTGATTCGCGGGTGGCCGGCGAGGGGCCCGAGCAGCGGCAGCTGATCCGGCGTGGCGGGGCGCAGGCCCACGCGCACGCCGTCGAGGCTCGCCCGCGCCGCACCGGGCAGCAGATCGACAGCGGCGTCCATCAGCTCGCGCACGCCGGCCACGGTCGTGTGTTCGTCAAACCCCACGTCCTCGACCGTGGCGCCCACCAGCAGCGACCCATCCGGCCACGGCACGGTGTAACACCGCGCACCCCAGACCGGCCGCCGCGGCAATGACTCGCCCGGCCACGATAGATGCAACAGCTGGCCGCGAATCGGCCGCACCGGAAACACCGGCACGCCGGCCACGCGCACGCGGCGCGACCAGCTGCCGGCGGCGATGACGACGTGATCGAACTCCTCGACCCGGTCGCCCACGCGCAGGTGGACGTGGGGCGGGACGTCGGTCCCGCCAACCGATCGTGTCTTCTGCTCGACGTGCACGACCTCCACCGGCGTCTCGCACGTCGCCCCGTGCTGGCGTGCCGACGCCATCAACGCCGCAACCAGCGCCGGCACCTGCACGCACCCGTGTGAGGGAATCAGCAGGCCGCCGGCGGCCGACGCGCTGACCTGCGGCTCCCGGTCGCGCAACGCCGCGCCCTCGAGCCACTCGTGCGCAATACCCTCCGCGGCGAGCCAGTCCGCCGATCGCCGCAGGTGCGCGGCCTCCTCGTCGCCAAGCGCCACCTCGAGCGTGCCCGACCGATCGTAGTGAAACGGGATCCTGGCCCGCGCGCGCAGCGCCGCCACCCACGCGTCCCACATCGCCAGGCTCCGCGCGCCAAGCGCCAGCAGCGGGCTGCCGGGCCGGGCTTCGACGTACGGCGCCAGCACGCCCGCGGAGGCCTGCGAGGCACCTGCGCCGGGCCGCCGCATGTCGTACAGATGAACGCGGGCACCGCGCGCCGCCATCGCATCCGCGATGGCGGCGCCGACAATGCCCGCGCCTATGATTGCGACCTTCACGCTACCGTGCGTTCAAGTCGTTCCAATGGAGCATCGCGTTGAACGCGAGGAAGAAGTTGCCGTGCGTCTGCCAGCGCCAGAACGGCCGGATGGCAAACAGCACCACGTGGCCCTTGCCGACGGGCGCGTCGATCACGAGCGGACGACCCGCCAGGTGCTCGCCACCCACAAGACCGCCGGACAACAGCAGGTCATTCGCGTCGTTCGGGAACGACAGGATCACCCGCGGCGCCACGGAACTCGCGACGGCCCCGCCCCCGGCACGGCCGCCGCGGCCACCAAAGCCGGCGCCCGGACCGGACCCCACGGCGCCGCCACGCGCCCCGCCCGCCGGCGGCGCATCAAGCGTCGTCAGTTGCGGCGGCTGCACGTTGGGCTGCAGGTTGGGCTGGCCGGTGATGTTGGCGCCCGCGCCGCCGCGCCCGCCGCCGCGCCCGCCCCCGGCGCCCAGGCTGAACAGCGGCGACGTGTTGAAGTAGACCGCCAGCGCGCTCTGGTCATAGCCGTAGGCGATCGGGCTCGTGCGATCGCCGAACACCGCCTTGAACACGCCGCCCGGCGCCCACATCTCCGGCGCCTGCTCGATGTTGATGCCGGACGTCAGGTGATACTCCGGGAAGATCATGGCCGTGCCGCCTTCGGTGATGAGCAGGCCACCTTCTTCCACGAACGTGTTGAGTTCGCGCAGGCCGTCGCGCCCCAGGCCGCCGCGCATGTCGTCGGTGGAATCCGGCGTCCCGAGGTTCGGCGTCAGGGCCGTCTTCTTATACGGACGCGGCGCGTTGCCGGCCACCCCGCCCTCGACCAGCGCCTGCCCGCCGCCGGCGTGCGGGAAGATGATCACGTCGTACTTCGCGCGCAGGTTGCCCTGTCGCACGAGGTTGTCCCCGAAGTAGGTGTAGGGAACCTTGTACGCGTCCAGCGCCAGCCGCACCCAGCCTTCGTCCTGCGTGGTGGTCCACGTGTGGATGTAGCCGATGCGCGGCACATCCAGGTCATGCGCGGGCACCGCCGGCAGCGTGTCGGTCGCGACCGCCGACAGGCTGTACTTCTTCACCGCCGCATCCAGCGCCGCGCGATCGGCGTTCTCGATGATGAAGGCGCCGGCGCCGAACGGCCGGCCGTTGATCTCGAACGGCTTTTCGGCCGCCGACATCTTCATCGCGGCGTTCTCGAGACGGAACGTCACCAGCGTGTTGTCCGTTGTGTGGTCGATGACAATGTGGCGGCCGGAACCCGTGATGGCGCCGGGCACCACCACATCGGCCGTCAGCAGCGTCATCGGCTGCGCCAGGATCGACGGATCCTCCACCTTGTGCGCCTTCACGTTGCGCAGGCCGGGGAAATACCAGCCGGTGTCGTCATACGGGCGCGGGTTCGCGGATGGATACCACTGGGTGCCCAGGATCATCTCCACGACCGGGCCGTACGGCTGGTCCATGCGGACGATGTAGTCGCCGGCGTTGACCTGGGTGTTGCCCACCTTGAATGCCGCGTTGGCGGTGTGCACTTCCGCGCCCTGCACGCGCAGCAGGTTGACGAGATCCGCCGCCTGCACCCGGGGCTTCGCGTTCGGCAGCACGTACGCGTTCACGTGGTCCGCGGACCTGCCGCGTTCAATCGACCGCTTGTTCTTGATGTAGTAGTTCTCGAGATACGTTTCCTTGTTCTTGGCGACGTGGTTCATCGCAAACAGAATCGCGCTCTGCTGCATGTTCACGTTGCTGCGCGGGCCCCACTGCACGTTGGCCGGCGTCGGATTCGGCCGGTACCACTCGCGGCTCTGGCCGGCGCCCAGGGCGTAGTTCTCGCCGCGGAAGCTCTGGGTCTCGTAGAAACGCCCGATCGAGTTGTGCGTGACGCCGAGCCAGAACAGGTAGTTCGGCGTCCACCCGTCGTAGAAGTTGTACGTCCAGATGCCGGGCACGCCGCGCTTGGTCATCTCCATGATTTCGGTCTTGGCCAGGATCCACCACTCGTCCACCTGCACGGCGTCCACCAGCGGGTTGTACGGGCCGGAGCCGGTGGAGGTATAGAGCAGCGTCACCGACTCGTGCAGGTCGTGCCACACGGTGGGACGCCAGTCGAGAAAGGTCTTCATCATGACCTGCGTCAGCTTCAGGCCCTGGCCGATACCGTCGCGGTTGTTGTCGTGCTGGACGTACCTGCCCCAGTAGACCATCCCGGGCGCCTGGCCCTCGCCGCCGGAGCGCGTGTATTTGAAGTTGTCCACCATCTTCTCACGGCCGTCCACCTCGGTGGACGGCGTGAACACGAAGATGATGTTGTTCCGGATGGTCTGGATGAACGGCGACTCGTCCACCGCCATGCGGTACGCCAGCTCCATCAGCATCTCGGGGCTGCCGGTCTCGCCGGAGTGGATGCTGCCCAGGGCGTAGTAGATCGGCTTGCCCGTGGCCGCCAGCTGCTTCGCCTGCGCCTCGGTCAGCTTGCGCGGATCGGTCAGCTGCGCGGTGATCGCCTTGTACTTGTCGAGCTGCTTGATCGTGGCTTCGTCGGCAATCGCCACCGCCATCATGTCGCGGCCTTCATCACTCTCGCCAATCTTCCACATCGTCACGCGCGGCGACGCCTGGTCGACCGCCTGGAGGTAACGAACGATGTCTTTGTGGTAGGTGAGGTTGCCGGGCTGGCCGGGGATGTACCCGAAGAACTTGAGCGGCGTCGGCACCGTGTCGGACGCCGGCAGGTGATCGACCAGTTCGGTCATCACGCGCTTCTCGGTGGAGTGTTCGACGATGAGCTTGGTGTAGGCCTCGTCGATTTTCTGCGTGGGGTTGCGCGTGGCCTGCCCCGCCAGGGTGGCGGCGCCCCAGATACTGGCGCCGGCCAGCACCAATGCTGCCGCCACGACGGACGTGCGGCGTCCGAGCCGGGTCAATGAATGCTGTGTCATGAAAAATCCCCTCCGGTATGACGACGAGGCCATGCGAAGCCTCAAGAGACTGGGATTATCACATGTGATCTGGCGGGGACGCCCGGTGTCCTCGGGAGTTGCCAAACGGGCGGGCCCCCGGTGAGGATGAAGGGAAACATCCGCCAGTCCGGGCCCGGGAAAGCGGTACGGGCCTTGCTGGAGAAGAGGGCATCGTGTCTGGCAAACTCGTCGGAATAGGGATCGTGGGCATCGGATGCCTGGCGGGGGCCGCCGTCGGGGGGTATTTCGTCCTGCAACCGGGCGAAGCCGACATCGCCGCCATCACCCCGATCGCGGTCCAGGTCGAAGCCCGGCCCATGCCCTCTCCCGAGCCGGTGGCGGTACCGGTCGCGCGCGAGGCCGCGCCCACGACGCGCACCCCCGTTCGATCCAGGCCTGCGGTCGAGACAGCAACGCCCGAGCCGATCGAGGAACCTGTTGTGACTCCTCCGGTCCAGGCGGCGCCTCCGGTTGTCGCGCCCCCCACGTCCCCCGCGCCGGTCGCCGCGGAGCCGCAGCGATACGTGCCTGACCCGCCGCTGCCGGCGGCGCCCGAGGTGGCGGAACCGCAGCGCATCCAGTTTGAAGAGCTGACCGTCGAGAGACACTCGGTGATCGGCATCCGGTTGGACGAGGCGATCTCGACGCGAACCGCGCGCGTGGAAGACCGCGTGTCGGCGACGGTCAGTCGTGACGTCACGGCGGCCGGGCGCGTCGCCATCCCCGCGGGTGTCCGCCTGGAGGGCAACGTGGTCCTGGTGGAGCACGGCGGCAAGTTCAGGGAACGGCCGCGGCTGGGCCTGCGGTTCGACCGCATGATCCTGACGGATGGCACCCGCGTCTCCCTCAAGACCGACACCATCTATCGCGAAGGTGACTCCCCCTCCGCCGACGCCACCGCGAAGATGGGGGCAGGCGCGGTGGCCGGCGCCATCCTTGGCGGGCTGCTCGGCGGCAAGAAAGGCGCGGCAATCGGCACGGCCGCGGGCGCCGCCGGTGGCGCGGCCACGGTCATGCGCGGCGACGGCAACGAGTCGTCGCTTCCCGCCGGCGCGCCGCTCACCGTGCGGCTGACGGACGATGTGACGGTCACCATTCAGCGGTAGGCCTATAATTCGGGCATGGCCCGAATTCTGATCGTCGCTGTCCTTCTCTCAGGCGCCGTTGCCGCGGGACCTCAATCGCCGTCACCCGCGCCGCCGCCTTCCCAGTCATCTCCGGCATCCCAGATCGAAGGCGTCAGGAACTACACCAAGGTGGACGCGTCCATCGGCTGCGCGGGCGCGACCGACCCGAAGGCGATGGCCGCGCTCGCCGCGGCCGGCTACAAGGCGGTGCTGAACCTGCGCGAGGCAACCGAAGAAGGCGCGCTGATTGATGAGTCGCGCGCCGCCGCGGAAGCCGCCGGCATGAAGTACATCCACTTGCCGTTCAAGGGCTCGGCGCCCGATCCCAAAGTGGCCGACGAGTTTCTCAAGGTGGTGGCGGACACCGCGACCCAACCGCTGTTCATCCACTGTGGCACCGCCAATCGCGTGGGCGCGATGTGGCTGATCAAGCGCATGGTGGCCGACAAGTGGACGGAGGAGAAAGCGCTGGCGGAAGCCAAGTCGATTGGACTCACCAGCGCGGCCCTGCAGAAGTTCGCGCTGGACTACGTCGCCGCGCACAAGAATTGATTGACAGTGGCGGACACCCCCACACCACCTCCGCCGTTTGGCGACATGCCGCCGGACCAGTTCCGGCGCCACGCGCACACGCTTGTTGAGTGGGCGGCCGGCTACTTCGAGCAGATTGAATCGCACGCCGTGCTGGCGCAGGTCGCGCCCGGCGACGTGCGGCGCGCGCTCCCCGATCACGCGCCCGAACAGCCCGAGCCGTTCGAGCAGGTCATCGCCGACCTCGACCGCATCATCCTTCCCGCGGCGACGCACTGGAATCACCCCGGGTTCTTTGCCTATTTCGCCATCACGGGTTCCGCGCC
>JANLHE010000087.1 GCA_024653875.1 Acidobacteriota bacterium | reverse complement strand
CGAGACGCGCGATGTGGCCGTGGTGGCACGGCGGTTGGCGGCCGAGGGCGTGCAGTCCGTGTTGCTGGAAGGCGGCCCGGCGCTGCAGCAGGCCTGGATGGAGGCGGGACTGGTGGACGAGGTGCAGTGGCTCCTCACCCCCGCCCGGCTCGGCAAGGGCGTGCCGATGGTGGCGGCCGTGAAAGACCGGTGGTCCGGTCCCGGCGGGCCGCGGCTGCGGACCCGCCTGGGAGACGACTGGCTCGTGGAAGGAACCTGGTCCTGATGTTTACCGGACTGATTGAAGCCGTCGGACAGGTGGCTGATATCGAAGAGACGGACGGCGGCTGCCGGCTGCGCATCGCCACCCCGCTGGCGGCGGAACTGGCGGCGGGCGACAGCATCGCCGTCAACGGCGTCTGCCTGACCGTCGTGTCTCCCACCGCGACGATGTTCGCGGCCGACGTGTCACCCGAGACGCGGCGTGTCACGACGCTGGGGCAGTGGGCCGCCGGCCGCCGTGTGAACCTGGAGCGCCCGCTGCGCGCCGACGCGCGGCTGGGCGGGCATTTCGTGCTGGGGCACGTGGATGCGGTGACGTCGCTCCTGAGCGTGCGGGCCGACGCCGATTGTTACTGGCTGGAGTTCGCGCTGCCCGAGCCGATGCAGTCGCTGCTGATTTCCAAAGGCTCCGTGAGTCTGGACGGCATCAGCCTGACGGTGGCGTCGCTTGGAACCCGCGCGTTTGGCGTGCAGATTGTGCCGCACACCTGGACGCACACGGCGTTATCCGGCCTGACACCAGGTGCGGCGGTGAATCTCGAGGC
The DNA here is from genome assembly GCA_024653875.1 of Acidobacteriota bacterium. GTDB lineage: Bacteria > Acidobacteriota > Vicinamibacteria > Vicinamibacterales > SCN-69-37 > SYFT01. Next base: position 2,183 of record JANLHE010000087.1, on the reverse strand, counting down.
GGACGTGCTGGGCAAATATGTCGCCCGGCTGATGGCGTTACAGGCGGAGCCCGACGGGGCCGCGCCCAGGAGGATCGTGTGAAGGAACCCAGTCTTCGCCTCGCCAAGGGGCGCAAGGCCTCTCCGTTCATGCCGGTGGACGACGCCATCGAGGCGTTCCGCGCCGGCCAGATGCTCATCGTCGTCGACGACGAAGACCGCGAGAACGAGGGTGACCTGACGATGGCCGCGTCGAAGGTGACCGCCGACGCCGTGAACTTCATGGTGAAGCACGGGCGTGGCCTGGTGTGCCTGGCGATGACGCCCGAGCGCCTGGACGCGCTCGACATTCCACTCGAGGTCAGCGACAACTCGTCCCGCCGCGAGACCGCGTTCTGCGTGTCGATCGACGCGCGCGCCGGCACCACGACGGGCATCTCCGCGGCGGATCGCGCGCGCACGGTGGCGGTGGCGATTGACGAGGCCACGCAGCCCAGGGATCTGTCGCGCCCGGGCCACGTGTTTCCCCTGCGGGCGCGGGCGGGCGGCGTGCTGGTGCGATCGGGGCACACCGAAGCCGCCGTGGACCTGGCCCGCATCGCGGGCTTGCCGCCGGCCGGGGTCATCTGCGAGATCCTCAACGAAGACGGCACGATGGCGCGTGTGCCGGAGCTGACGAAGTTCGCGCGCAAACACAAGCTCCCGATGATCACGATCGCGGATCTGATCCGCTACCGCATGATGCACGAGAGCCTGGTCAAGCGCGTGGCGCGGGCGGCCCTGCCCACCGCGCACGGGCCGTTCGAGATTCACGCGTACGAGTCGGGCCTCGACGGCGAGACCCATGTGGCGCTGGTGCGCGGGGACATCAGCGGCGGCGAGGGCATCCTGGTGCGCGTGCACTCGAAGTGCCTCACCGGCGACGTCTTTCATTCCACCCGGTGCGACTGCGGCCCGCAGCTCGACAAGGCCATGGCGCTCGTCGCCGCGGCGGGGCAAGGGGTGCTGCTGTATCTCCACCAGGAGGGACGCGGCATCGGCCTGGGCAACAAGATCCGCGCGTACCAGTTGCAGGACCAGGGCCTGGACACGGTGGAAGCCAACGAGCGCCTCGGGTTCAAGCCCGACCAGCGCGACTACGGAATCGGCGCGCAGATCCTGCGCGATCTGGGTGTGCGCACCATGCGGCTGCTGACGAACAACCCGCGAAAATTCGTGGGGCTGGAAGGCTACGGTTTGTCGGTGGTGGAGTCGGTGCCCCTCGAAATCGCCGCCACGGAATTCACACGCCGCTACATGAAGACCAAGAAGGACAAGCTCGGCCACACGTTCTCATCGGTGTAGGTACGATGTTCAGCTGGAGACCCGTGCTCGCCGGCCTGCTCGTCTCGACGGGCGCGGCCGTGACCCTCGCGACTGTCTGGGCGGCGCCGGCGCAGGACGTGCCCCTTGAGGAATTGCTCGCGCGGTTGGGCGCCTATGTCGTCGCGTATGAGCGCGACATGGCCGCGGTCGTGTCCGAGGAAACCTATGAACAGACCGTAGCGCCGCAGGGCATGCTCGCGGCGGGCTTTCGCAAGCTAAAGGCCGAGGTGCTCATGGCCCGCACCGGGGAGACGGGCTGGGTGACCTTCCGGGATGTCGTCGAGGTGGATGGCCGGGCGGTCACCGACCGCGCGGACCGGCTGATTCAGTTGTTCATCACGCCGACCGGCGACTCAGGCGAGCAAGTGATGCGCATCATCGAGGCGAGCGCGAAGTACAACCTCGGCTGGGTCCGGCGGACCATCAACTACCCGACCATGGTCCTTGAGTTCGCCCGGCCGGGCGAGCAGGCCCGGTCGCAGTTCCGACGCGGCGGCACGACCAGGGTGGGCGGGATCGAGGCGCGGGAGATCCGCTTCACGGAACGCGCGATGCCCAGACTCATCAAGACCCCGGATGACGCGGCGGCCTTCGGGTCGTTCTGGGTGGAGGAGGCCACGGGCCGGATCCTCAGGACCGAGCTCCGGGTCACGACGGGCTCCACGACCAGTACCATCGGGGTCAGTTATGGCCATCAGCCCAAACTGGACCTCTGGCTGCCGGTGCTGATGATCGAGCGGTATTCGACTCCCAGGCAGCCCACCATCAGCGGACGGGCGATTTACACCAACTTTCGCCGTTTTGACGTCCAGGTGGCCACGATCATCAAATGAGGCCGG
>JANLHE010000084.1 GCA_024653875.1 Acidobacteriota bacterium | reverse complement strand
GATCCGGCGAGCCGAGGGGTTGGCACACAGCGGGATCGACCTGCTCGATCAGGGCACGAGCGGCGGCATCTGGGGACTGGACGTCGGCTACTGTCTCGCCGGACGATGCGGGTGGGCATGATGAAAATGCAGGAGGGGATGATGAGCCACATGATGGAGCACATGCAGGCTGGGGCGGCCTCGATGGCGATGTGCCAGGTGATGAAGCAGATGGGCGGCATGAAGCCCTGAGCGGTCGTGATGGAGGCTTCCGATGTCCGATACCCCCGAACACGAGTCCCACCGTCGACCGCACGAGGCGCCGCCGACGGCGGGCCCGTACGTGGAATTCGATCTGCCGGCCGAAATCCACCGGTTGCACGCTGAGACGACCTGGAGTACGGGTCACAACGCCAGAACGCTGATCAAGTACGACGACTTCCGCGTCGTCCTGACCGCGCTCCAGGCGAGCACGCGCGTCCCGGAACACAGGACCGACGGGCGCATCTCGGTCCACGTGCTGTCAGGCCACATCCAAGTGAGGGCCTCAGGGCGGACGTTCAGCCGGCGGTGATGGGCTCGCGCCACTCGAGTCCGCTTCGAAACATGGTGATGATGATCGCGATAGGTGCCCATCCGCGCGGCCTGCCCTGCGGCCACCGTCGTGGCCCACCTACACGACCCGCTTGCGAACGACAGAGCCGCCCGCTCATGCTGCGGAAATCGCTCCTCCTATTTGTTCACCGGCTGGGCAGTGGTCAGTCCAAGGTTTTCCCAATCCTGCATGCCACCGCGATACCAGAACAGCTTATGCGCAGGATAGCCGAGTCTTAGCAGTCCCTTGATATTGGTCGGCGACTGACCGCACCAGGCGCCGTTGCAGAACATCACCACCGTCTTGGCGCCGTCGAAATTCCAGAAGCCGCCCTGCCGCTGAACGCTCAGTCGTTGCTCCAAGATTTCCTGCACGGCTGTCGGATCCGACTTGCCGATGTCCAGTGTGTCCCAGGGAATATTCACTGAGCCCGGAATAGTTCCTTTTTCTACCCAGTCCGGCGTACGCGAGTCGACTACCAAGCAGGACGCATCGCCAGCGCCTATTCGTTTGAGAAACTGCAACAGTTCGAGTTCAGCAATGGTTTTCACCCCGGGCGCTAACTCGGCAGGCTGAATGCAGAACGGTGGGCACTTGCGCGACGTCTTGGCGAAAGCCGGATTGACAAGGTTGTCCTGATTCTGATTGCGCGCGATCGTGACCTTCTGCCCATCATGCATCACGTCCACCGATGCGATATCGGCAGTGATATTGACCTCCAAGAGCGGCAATGCGCCCTGCCGTGCTGACGTTGTGCCGTTGAAAAGCGCGCGCAGCTCCGCTTCTGTCGGCTGCTTGCGGAACACAACCTCACCGTCCACGATGAGATTCGGCGAATGCTGGATCGCAAACTGTTCGACGAGATCAGCGCGATCTTCAACGAAATACGTGTGATACGGGACCTGTAAGTGCTCGAGTTCTTTTTCCAGGTTCGGACGATGCGTGCAAGTGTGTGTCGCGATAATCATCACATTCATAGCGGTCTCCACAGACATCAATAGTCAGGTTGCCTTCGAGTTGCGGCCGTCGATGACGACATCGTCGGGCGGCAGGGGTAAAGGAACAAGCCGGAACGAACATGAACGCATGGATGGCCACCACAGGTTCTCTTGTATCCTGCCACACCGTCATAACCAGCCGTTCGTAAACCCTGCCCGTCGCAGTCCCGTCACGACGTACGGGCACGCGCGCATCAGCCGCCAGAGCAAACCCGACCGGTAGTTTTCGCACATCAACACGACCGGACCAAGGTTGATCCCGAAATGGTACGGCGAGGTCCAGCCGGCGCCGGCATCACTCTCGTGCGGGAAGGTCAGGTTGAAGCTGCACCGGAAGCAATACTCGCCCGTGACCTGTGGATAGACGTCCTGAAAATGCCGAACCGTCGGCAGCACGATCTCCGGCGCGAACGGGAGCGAGGCGACCACAGCCCACGGCGCGACCGTTCCGTCGTCTGGGCCAAACGGCGCGCCGCGCGCGACGTAGCCAAGGAAGCGCCGCTCGACGCCGTGCACGTGGCGCGTCGTAAAGCCGGGGCCATCGCTCGCGGTCAGTCCCCAGAAGTGCTGGCCGTAGCCCGCGAATTCAAGAGGGTTCCGGATCGCGTACGCCTGCTGGACGTAGGTCGCACGGCGGCTGTTTTCGCAGTAGTCGACGCCCTTGTCTCGCGCAAAGGCATCCTGGATCCCGCGGAAGTCCACCCAGACGTGCGAGTACTGATGGATGAAGAGCGAACCGCCATACAGCAATTCGTAGCCGTCAATGGTCTTCCACTGATAGCTGGAGGTCCACGCCGTGTAGCTCTCCTTTGGCAGGGGATACGTCGGCGATCCGAGTCCCAACACATACAAGAGCATGGCTTCGTCGTAGCCCTCCCAGCGGTAGGGCAGAAAGCCGCTCTCAGGCTTCCACCCATGCGTGACCGTCGCTCCGCCGTTGCACGCCCAGGGCCAATCGGCGCGGCGGTAGATCGCGTCGGCCAACGTGCGAATCTCCAGCTCGGCCTCGCTGTCCTCGTCGAAATACATCGCGGCGGCCAGCATGCCAGCGAGCAGAAAACTGGTGTCAACCGTTGACAGCTCGCACAGGCCGGCCCGCCGGCCGGTGGCCATGTCGAGGAAGTGGTAGTAGAGCCCTTTGTAACCGGTCGTGTCTGGGCCCGGTCCCTGCGGGCTGGTCCAAAAGAACCGCAACAGCGCCAGCGTTCGCCCAATCGCGTCAGCGCGTGTCATCCACCCCCGCTCGACGCCGACCGGGTAGGCTGCCAGCGCGAAGCCGACGGCCGCGATACTCGCCGGAGCGCCGGGCTGCGTCCGGTCGGCCACGAGACCGTTGAGTGGATTGGCCTGGTGCAGGAAGTACCCGAAAGAATGACGCTGCAGCTCGTCCAGCCTCGCCTCGTCGAAGTCAGGTCGAATCACCGGAGCCACCCGGTCACCTGATCTCGAAGACGCGTGTGCTGCCGGCCGCGAACTCGTACACGTCGTCCTTGAATCCCAGACGGATCGGCTCAGGCCCGCGGTCGCGTCCACGTACGGTGAGGGTGTCGCGTGTCAGCCGCAGGTCGAGCGAATGTCCTCGATAACGGATGCGCATGTCGAGGCGTTCCATGTCCGGCGGCAGCTCCGGATTGAACCGGAGCACGTCGCCCGACACCTCGATACCGGTCGAGACGCGCCCCGCGAGATCGACGGTCCCGGCCATGGCGCCCAGATGCACGCCCTCAGCCGTGGTGCCCTGCTGGATATCGCCCACGTCGCTCTGCAGCGCCTCCGCGAAGTAGCGCATCGAGCCCGGCCGGTTCGAGCGCGCCAGGACCCAGGCATGGACCACACGGCACAGCGTGGAACCATGGGATGTGCGCGCCGCATAGTACGCGATGTTTCGCGGAATCGTGTCGTACTCGAACGGATACCCCAGGCGCGCGAACAGCTCGCGAAGCTCTTCAGCTGAAAACACGTAGAACAACATCAGCACGTCGGCCTGTTTCGACAGCTTGTAGCGGTTGGGGGTGTCGTGCTCCGCCTGGAGAATCAGGTCGAGGCGCTGGATGTTGCCGTACCAGGTCCGATAGTCGTCCCAATCGAGTTCGCGCAACGTGTCGTAACCCTCGAACTGGCTGATGAGCCCGTCGTCCTGCATGGGGACGTACATGCGACGACTGATGTCCTCCCAGCGCGCAATCTCGTCCCTGGTCACGTCGAGGAGGGTCATGAGCTCGGCGCGGCGCATGTCGGAGACCCGCTCGAGCACGTCCAACGCCCGGCACACGACCCAGACCGCCATGATGTTGGTGTAGGCGTTGTTTGTGAGGCCGGCTGTGGGTGCGTCCGGATAGCCGTCATGATACTCATCGGGGCCCATCACCCCCTCGATCCCGTAGCGTCCGCGCGCGGCGTCGAACGACGCGATGCTCGACCAGAAGCGGGCGATGTCGAGGATCAGCTCGGCGCCGTAGCCCTCCAGAAACTCGGTGTCCTGCGTGACCTGGAAATACTGCCAGACGTTGTAGGCGATGGCGCTGCCCACGTGGCGCTGCAGGTAGGAGTGGTCAGGCACCCAGCGCTGCGAACGAGGGTTCAGGTTACGCACCTGCGTGACCTCTTCTCCGTTGCTGCCGCTCTGCCAGGGAAACATCGCCCCCCTGTAGCCGGCACGTTGGGCCGCCGCGCGCGCTTCGCCAAGGCGCCGGTACCGGTACATGAGCAACGACCGCGTGATCTCGGGCATGCGATAGTTGAAGAACGGGAAGATGAACAGTTCGTCCCAGAAAATGTGGCCCTGGTACGCTTCCCCGGTCCAGCCTCGCGCAGGCACGCCTGTGTCGAGTCCGATGGAGTGGGTCGACACGGTCTGCAGGAGATGGAACATGTTCAGGCGGAGCAGCATCAGGACGTTCACCTTTCCTGGCGCCGCCGGCTCGATGTGCACGTCGAAGCGGCGCCACAAGTGCTTCCAGGAACGCACATGATCCGCCGTCACGCGGTCGAAACGGCCCAGACGCGCGACGGCCGTGCGCGCCGCCAGCCCGCACTCCGAGATGGCGGGGTCGCGCGCGGTGTAAAACGACACCATCTTCTCCAGCAGCAGCGTCGCGCCCTCCGTGACGTCGACCGTCAGTTCCTGCCCGATGTATCCCGGTTCGTCAACCACGTGGCGCCGGAGGTCGAGACGCTGCCGGTCCAGAAACACCTGCGTCCTGGCCGCCTGCGCAACGTGGATGTTCGACTGGGAGGTGCGCACCAGCAGACAGACCGTGTCATCGCCGACGACCTCGCTGGACAGCGGCACCACGTGCCGGTTATTGAATCTGCGGTACAGCTTCGCGCCGGCATTGACGACGCGCCCGTCGATCGCCGAGCGAATCGTGACACGGGCGGACCAGTTTTCGGCGGTCAGCGACAGCTCCAACGCGCCCAGATGCATGTCGGCCATGGAGACCAGGCGGCGCTCCTCGAGCGTGCTGCGCCGCCCCTCGCCGTCCTCGAATTTCACCGTGCGTAACAGCAGGCCGCGCCTGAGATCAAGTTCCTGACGATAGGCCAGGATCGTGACGGTTCGCGCGTCGAACCAGTCCTCGTCGGCGATGCGGAATTGGACGGCGAGCCAGTTGGGCAGATTGACGAGATCCTCGTTCTCGACCACCCGTCCGGCCACATCCGTGTCCAGGCGGTTGTAGCCGCCCGCGAGGTAGGTACCTGGATAATGCACGCCGTCGGCCACCGCTCCGGGTGCGGCCGCACGCGTCGCGAAGTAGCCATTTCCCAGGGTGCACAAGGCTTCGCGGATACCTTCCTTCGCGGGATCGAACCCGTCGAACACCAACGACCACGCGGACGGGGGCTCGGTGGCCACCTGGACCTGCGCCAGGCTGGTCACCACGACATCCGCGCCGGCCTGGCGCAGCGCCAGCGATCGACCGCCCCGATCGACACCGATGACCGACCCGAATCCGCCCGCGCGGCCGGCCTCGACGCCGGCCATCGCATCCTCGACGACCACCGCGCGCGACGGCTCGACCTCGAGGCCCCGCGCGGCCTCGAGAAATGCATCCGGAGCCGGCTTGCCGCTGAGCGCGAGGCGGGTGACATCGAGCCCGTCCACGCGCGCGTCGAATAGGTCCGCGATCCCCGCGGCCTCCAACACCGCCGCGCAGTTGTTGCTGGACGACACGACCGCCGTCTTGACCGCATGCGTCCGAAGCGTTCGCACCAGCGCGATCGCGGCCTCGTAAGGCTCGACGCCGTCCTGCTTCAGGTGTCGCAGGAAGTAGTGGTCCTTCTGGGCGCCCAGCCCATGCACGGTGCGCGCGTCAGGCCCGTCGCCAGGAGCACCCTGAGGCACGTCAATCCCACGCGACTCGAGAAAGGCGGTCACGCCGTCCTGACGCGGCTTGCCGTCGACGTGGCGACGGTAATCGGCGTCACTGTCGAACGGGACGAACGGCTCTCCCGTCTCTGCGGAACGTTGCTCGAGAAAGGCGTCGAACAGCTCTTTCCACGCCGCCGCATGGACGCGTGCCGTCCGGGTCAGGACGCCGTCGAGGTCGAACAGCACGGCGTCGTAGTCCCGCGGGGAGAGCGTGATGACAGGAGCGGTATCGGTCATGCCTTCTTGCGTCGCGGTGAGCGTGACCGCCCGCATTGGACCACGCGGTGCCCCACGACCTTCACGGCCGCGAACGTCTCCTGTGCTTCGAGCCAGTCGATCAGGAAACCCGTCGACGCCCTGCCAGACAACGACAGCCTCGTCGGCGTCGCGGCCTGGTACACGGCAAACTTGACGCTGGACGAACCGGCGTTAATCGCCAGAACCGAGTCGCGAACGGCCGCCATGCAGTCTACGGCTTTGGCTTCGGCTGACTCCCACCCGGTTTCGCAGGCGCATCATGCTGATGATGGGGATGGGGTGGCGCCTTGACTGGCGGCGGCGTCTTCGGTGGCTCGACAGGAGTGTTCTTTGTGATGGCCATGTCCGGTCTCCTTTGCAGTCCGTGCGACTGCGGTGT
>JANLHE010000083.1 GCA_024653875.1 Acidobacteriota bacterium | reverse complement strand
GACGACCCCTACAGGGATTTGTATTTTCCCGATGTGGCCACCGTCGCCGAGACGCACGCCATCGCCGCCGATGACCGGCGGGGCCGCGTGATCTACCTCAGCAGTTTTTCGAAGACGCTCGCCCCCGGATTCCGCGTGGCCTGGCTGCACGCGGCTCCCGCGCTGGTCAGCAAGTTCGAGATGGCGAAGCAGGCGGGGGACCTGTGCACCGGCGGGTTGAATCAGCTGATGGTCAACGAGGCGTGCCGGCGGGGCGTGCTCGATCGCCAGCTGCCGATCCTGCGCGCGCTGTACCAGGGCAAACGCGACGTGATGGTGCAGGCCCTGACGGACACGATGGGCGGCACGGTGACCTGGGCGCTTCCACGGGGCGGGTTCTTCCTGTGGGCGCGATTGCGCGAGCCGCTGGATGGAGACTCGCTGTTGCCCTTTGCCCAGGCTCGCGGCGTGATCTTCGTGGCGGGCAGCGCGTTTTTCGTGTCGGGGCAGGACGCGCAGTTCATGCGCTTGTCGTTCTCGTCGCCGGAGCCGGAGCGGATTCGGGAAGGCGTGCGGCGGTTGTCCGCGGCCGTCACTGACGCCCAGGCGGGCCTGGTGGCGTCAACGGCACCGGCGTCCCGGTCGCGCGCGCCGCAACCGTGACCGGCAGTCCCGTGCGCTGATACGTCGTCACCGATCGCGCCGACGGCTCCGCCCGCGTGAGCGCGAGGCGCAGGGTGGCGCCCGAGCCTGAGGTTTTCAGGCCCCCGGTGGCGATCGCGTTGCCGGCAGGGGCTGCGAGGCGGCCGGCGCGGGTTCCCGCATCAGCGAGGAAGATCCGGATCTCGCCGTCGGACTGCGGGACGAACACCCGGCCGCCGTCCGCGAACAACCCGTCGACAATCCGTCCCGCCACTGACTGCCGCCAGATCTGATGGCCCCGGTAGTCGTGGGCGCGCACCGAGTTGTCGATCGTGGTGACGTAGACGTGGCCCGCGTCCGAGGCGATGCGTCCGGCCACCGGCATGTCGAGGCGGTAGGACCAGGCCACGCGGCCGTTCCGCTGCTGCAGGCTGATCAGCCGGCCGTTCTCACCCGTCAGGAACACCTGACCGAAGGAGGCCAGCACGTGCGTGGGCCGGGTGCCTGTCGGCGTGGCCCACCGCGCCCGGCCGTCGGTGATGTTCCAGCCGCGAATCACGCCGTCGTCGAACGCGCCCACCAGAAGGTCGCCATCAATCGTCATTGGCGCGATGAGCGCGGCGGGAAGCGTGTCCTGCCAGATGACGCGCCCGTCCGACGCGCTGACCGCGCGCAGGCGCCGGTCGTCGGACGGCACGATCACCCAGCCCGCGTGCGCGGTCGGCGCCACCGAGACGGGCCCGGTCGGCAGCCGCCACTCGACAAAGCCGCTCACTTCGGACACGGCTTGGATCTGTTCGGCGCCGACGAGAAACACGCGGCCGTCGCTGACGACCGGCGGGGCGGTCACCGCCAGGGCCGCGCTCCACAACGGGGCGCCGTCGGCCTTCCAGGCATAGGCGTCGACTTGCTGCGGGAGAATCACCAGGAGGCGCGAGT
>JANLHE010000079.1 GCA_024653875.1 Acidobacteriota bacterium | reverse complement strand
AGTTCCTGGATCTTCAGCATCCCGATCTTGTAACTGGTCGCCTGGCCCGGCAGCACCATGTAGCGCCGAATCTCCGAGCGCGCCTGGGCCTCGGTCGTGGCCGAGTTGGCGAGGAAGTACTGCACGGCCTGTTCCTGCGACCAGCCCTTGGCGTGCAGACCGGTGTCGACCACCAGGCGGATGGCACGCCAGATCTCCGAACCGAGCCGGCCGAACCGTGAGTAGGGCGTCACGTACGTGCCCGGCATCTCGCGCGCGAGCCATTCCGAGTACAGGCCCCAGCCTTCGGCATACGCCGTGAAGCCGGCCTGGCGCCGGAAGGTGGGCACGGTGGTCAACTCCTGTGCGATCGCAATCTGCATGTGGTGCCCGGGCAGTCCCTCGTGGTACGCGATGACTTCCAGTTCGGACTTCGGCATCGCTTTCATGTCGGACAAGTGCGCGTAGTACGTGCCGGGCCGCGATCCGTCGGGTGTGCTCGGAAAGTAATGCTGCGCGGCGCCCGGCTGCTCGCGGAAGGCCTCGACGCGCTTCACGACGAGGCCGGCCTTCGGGAGGATGCCGAAGTACTTAGGCAGCACGGCCTTGATTGTGTCGATCGCCGCCGTGGCATCCGTGATGTACGCCTGACGCCCTTCGTCGGTGTCCGGGTAGTAATAGGCAGGGTTGTCCTTCTTGTCGCGCAGTTCCGCGAAGAACGCCGGCAGGTCGCCCTTGAAGCCGACCTCATCCTTGATCGCGATCATCTCGGCGCGCAGTCGCGCGACCTCGGCCAGGCCGATGTCGTGAATCTCGTCGGCGGTGAGCGTCGTGGTGGTCTGGTTCGCGAGCCGCTCGTTGTAGTACGCCGCGCCATTTGGCAGGGCACCCACGCCCGACGTCTTCTCCGGTGCTGTCTCGCGATCCAGCTTCTGCCACGCGACCAGTTCCATATAGGCGGCCTTGAACGGACCGCTGAGTGCCGCGCGCGCGTCGGCCAGCATCGCATCGGCCCGCTTCTGATCGATGGCGCCTTTTTTCTGGAGGCCGGCGATCTTCTCCTTCACATCGGCCCACATCGCGCTGTCCGATCCGCTCTCGTCGAACGGCACGCCCGTGATGATCTTGGTCGACTCATCAATGACGAAGTCGAACGCAAAGCGGGGCGGCCTGACACCCTCAACCGCGTTGTCTTTCGAGATCTCGATGAGCTGGCGCATCGCCCGCCCTGATTCCCGAATGCGGTTGATATACGCCTCCATGTCCGTCGCGCCGTCGACGACATGGAAGGCAATCAGCAACTGCGGCAGGAAGGCGTGGATCGCCGTCATCTGATCGAAGACGTAGGCGTTGGTCCGGAAGGGCACCGCCGCCTCCGCCTGTTCGAGCTGGTAGATCCAGGTGTCGTACGAGGTCTGCGCTTCGGCATTCAGCTTCGCGTACTCGAACGACCCGCGCATTTCGGCGACCGACGCCCGCTGCCACGCCAACTGCCTGTCCTGTGCGGCAATCGACAGGTCGTCGATCGCGCCTGACTTGCGGCCAAGGAAGGTCTGCTGGATCGGACTGAAGGCGAGTTGTTCCTCGAACTTGGTCTCGAACCAGGCGTTGATGCGGGCGGTGTCGTCACCGGCGGTTTGCGCGGGCGGCGTGGCTTGCGGCGCCTGCGCGGACGGAACAGTCGGCGAAAGAAGACAGAGGCCCAGGGCCAGCACGAGGAAAGGTCGCTTCATGACTTGAACATAACACGCGTCAGAGGGGCCCTAACCGCCCCCGCCGAACCCTCGTCCGGTCGTCGCGCTCCATCGGGGATTGACCACGTTGTTGAAGATCGATCCGAACTGGAACGTAAAACCCACCTGCATCCGGTAACGGTAGCCGGTCCCGAGGCGGCGCAGCTGCAGCAGCACCTCTTCGTCGGTCGCCCCACCGGCGGCCAGATATAGCTGATTGCGCACGCGCGCGTAGCTGCCCTCAACGTTGAGGCCGAACCCACGGAAGAGCCGGATATCGGCATCGGCGAACAAATCGATGTTGTAGAGCCTCGTGTCGTGCAGGTACGCCGAGTAGGCCGCCGAGGTTCGCATCGTGCCCCAGGGCTGCCGCAACGCGAGGATGGCCGCGAGGCGATGGTCGCCGACCG
>JANLHE010000075.1 GCA_024653875.1 Acidobacteriota bacterium | reverse complement strand
GAGCATCGCGGGCGTGCCCGTCAGCAGCGGGAACGTGCCCCAGTGCATCGGCACCACCTGCTTCACGCCGAGCCACTTCGCGGCGATCGCCGCGGTGTCGGGCCCCATCGTGTAGTGATCGCCAATCGGCAGGAACGCGATCTCCGGCTTGTACAACTCGCCGATCATCTTCATGTCACCGAACAGCGCCGTGTCGCCCGAGTAGTAGATGGTCGGCATGCCTGGCTGTCGCAGCACGAACCCCGCGGCGCCGCCGAGGTAAACGATCGTGTCGTCGTCCGTGATGCTGCCGGAGTGGACGGCCGTGGTCATCGTCACCCGCACGCCGGCCACCTCCTGCGTGCCGCCCTTCCCCATGTCGCGCACGCCCTTGAGGCCCTTCGAGGCCAGGTACAGCCCCACTTCAAAGAGGCACACCACCGGCGCCTGCGCCGCGCGGGCCACCTGCACCGTGTCGCCCAGGTGATCGCCGTGGCCGTGCGAGAGCAGGATCAGATCCAGCGGCAGGAGCGCCTCCGGTTTGCTGAGAGGCGCCGGGCAGGAGGGATTGCCCAGCCACGGATCCGTCAGAATCCGGGTGCCGGCGGGCGTCACGATGAGGAACGCGGAGTGTCCAAGCCAGGTGATCTGCACGGCGTCCATGGGGCCAGTATACTGAACAGTGCGGAGTGCGGAGTCCTATGGCTGTTTCAGAACTGAAATTCATCCGCGGCCGCCATGTCAGGCCGACGCCGCTCTCACGCGACCAGAAGCCCGAGTGGCTGAAGGTGCGCGCGCCCGGCTCCGAGAATTACGTCCGCATCAAAGGCCTGATGCGGGATATGGGCCTGCACACGGTGTGCGAGGAAGCCCACTGCCCGAACATCGGCGAATGCTGGCACCACGGCACGGCCACGTTCATGATCATGGGCGACACGTGCACGCGCGCCTGCACGTACTGCAACGTGAATCACGGCACGCCGATGGCGCTTGATCCCGGCGAACCCGGCAAGCTCGCGCACGCCGTTGACTCCATGTCGCTCGCCTACGTCGTGGTCACCTCCGTGGACCGCGATGACCTGCCGGACTTCGGCGCGGGCCACTTCGCCGAGACGATCCTGTCGATTCACGCGAAGCGTCCCGAGTGCCAGGTCGAGGTGCTGATTCCCGATTTCCAGGGTGAAGAGGCCCCGTTGCGCACGGTCCTCGAGGCGCGGCCCGATATCCTGAACCACAACATCGAAACAGTGCCGCGCCTGTACCGCACGGCGCGCCCCGGCGGCAAGTATCCCCGCGCGCTCGAGTTGCTGCAGCGCGCGCGCCGCTGGGCGCCGGAGATTCCGACCAAGACCGGCCTGATGGTGGGCCTCGGGGAAACGCCGGACGAAGTGGTCGGCGTCCTGCGCGACTTGCGCGAGGTGGACTGCCAGATCCTGACGATTGGGCAGTATCTGCGCCCGTCGCTCGCCCACATCCCGATGGAGCGCTACTACACGCCGGACCAGTTCCGGGAGTTCAAGCGCATCGCGCTCGAACTCGGTTTCGGCCACGTCGAATCCGGTCCGCTCGTCCGCTCGTCCTATCACGCCCACGAGCAGACGAAGTCCTTCGAAGCCAATCAATAAGACCCGATTCACACGAGACGTGAAGGACTTGAAGGATTTTCCAAAGCAGCCCGGCACCTTCATGTCTCGTGTGAACTCCGTCGTGGAGTGCACCAAGTGCCCCCGGTTGCGGAGGTACTGCGCGAAGGTCGGCGTTGAGAAACGCGCGGCGTATCGCGACGACACGTACTGGGCGAAGCCGGTGCCGGGGTTTGGCGATCCGCAGGCACGCATCGTGCTGATCGGCCTTGCGCCTGCAGCCCACGGCGCCAATCGCACGGGCCGCATGTTTACGGGCGACGGCACGGGTGGGTCATCGGACTTCCTCATGCGCGCACTGCACGCCAGCGGTCTTGCGAGTCAGCCAACCTCACAGCGGGCGGACGACGGGTTGACGCTGAGCGACGTGTGGATCACCGCGGTCGTCCGGTGCGCGCCGCCGGACAATAAACCGCTGCCCATCGAAATCCAGCGGTGTCAGCCGCACTTACAGGAGGACATCGACGCGCTCCCGAACGCCCGCGTCTACGTCGCGCTGGGGCGCGTCGCGTTTGATGCGTGCTGGCGCCTGGTGGCCAACGCCGGACTCGCCGTGCCATCGCCGCGGGTCTTCGCGCATGGCGCGGTCTTCCCGGTGAAGGACGGTCCCACTGTCATCGCGTCGTATCATCCGAGCCGGCAGAACACACAGACCGGCCGGCTGACTCCGCCAATGCTCGCGTCGGTGTTCGCTACCGCGAAACGGTTCGCGGCCGGGCCGGCCCGAAAGGTCCCCCGCCCGTCATGATTGTCCGGACACTCGTC
>JANLHE010000060.1 GCA_024653875.1 Acidobacteriota bacterium | reverse complement strand
CGGCCGTGCCCTTTGGCCGCGATCGCCACCCGGACCACCGCGGGGTGGACGTGGTGCCCGTCGGAGATGATTTCCGCGGCGATGTCCTCGCTCGAGAGCACCGCGCCCACCAGGCCCGGGTCGCGATGGCTCATCGGCGACATGCGGTTGAACAGATGCGTCGCGTGCCTGGCCCCGGCGGCAATGGCCTCCAGCGCCTGCTCGTACGTGGCGCCTGAGTGTCCCAGCGATACCCGCACACCCGCGGCCACGGCGGCCCGCAGCAGGTCCATCCCCCCGGGCATCTCCGGCGCCATCGTCAGGATGCCGACATCGGGAGGGAAAAAGACACCCGACGTCTTTTCGTACGTCCGGATCCATTCCAGCGGCTGGGCGCCGCGGTACTCGGGATTGATGAAGTGGCTCTCGAGGTGCGCGGGCAGCACGCGGGCGGCGCCGGCGACCGGCGCGGTGCGCGCGGCGCCCACGGCGGCCAGGAATGTGGAAAGCGCCTCTGGTGAACACGCCACCGACGTCGGGCAGAACGCGGTCACGCCGAATCGCGGCAACTGGCGCGCGACCGCGGCCACCGCATCGGCGCCGTCAAGCACGTCCACGCCCAGCACGCCGTGCACGTGCACGTCGATGAATCCGGGCGCGACGAGGCGCCCTGTCACATCAATGCGGGTTTCGTGGTGGCCGAGTTCCCTCGGCCCGCTCGTCAGATCGACGATGCGGTCGCCTTCGAGCACCAACGTGAGCCCGGACGCCACGCGGTCCGGCAGGACCACGTCGGCGCCCGACAGGAAGGTGCGGGGGACGGGCACTACACGCCCATGGCGTGGAACCCGGCGTCCACCATCAGGACTTCAGCCGTGACCGCACGGCCCGCCGGGCCCAGAAGGAAAATGGCCGCGTCGGCGACTTCGTTGGTCTCCACCGTGCGCCGCAGCGGCGCGCGATCGCGATACGTCTGCAGGATGTTCGAAAAGCCGGAGATGCCCGATGCCGCCAGCGTCTTGATCGGCCCCGCGGAGATCGCGTTGACACGAATGCCCTGCGGCCCCAGGTCACTGGCGAGGTAACGCACCGACGCCTCCAGCGCGGCCTTCGCCACGCCCATGACGTTGTAGTTGGTGAACACCCGTTCGCTGCCCAGGTAGCTGAGCGTCAGGATGCTGCCCCCTCCGCGCTCGGCCATCATCGGCGCGGCGCGGCGCGACAACGCCACGAGCGAGTACGCGCTGATGTCCAGCGCCATGCGAAATCCTTCGCGCGAGGTCTGGGTGAACGGCGCGGCCAGATCCTCACGCATCGCATACGCGGCGCCATGCAGCATGAAGTCCAGCCCGCCGTGCTCCGCCGTGATGGACGCAAACAACGCGTCCATCTGCGCGTCGTCGGTCACGTCGCACGGCAGCACCGTGACGTTGGGCAAGGTGGCCGTCAGTTCGCGGACGTTGTCTTCAAGACGTTCACCGGCATACGTGACGATGAGCGATGCACCTTCGGCCGACGCCGCCTGTGCAATCGCCCAGGCGATCGATCGTTTGTTGGCCACGCCGACGATGAGGCCAACTTTGGATGTGAGCTGTGCCATGGGGTACTTAAATCTGCGGTTTCGGTTTCTTGTGGCGGCGCCGGCGCCGGCCGCCGCCTGGGCGCTGTCCGCCGGGACTCCCCGGCTGGCCCTGCTCCCGTGGACCCTGACTCGGTCCCTGGCCCTGGCTGTCGGCGCGGAAGCCGCCGCGATAGCCGCCACCGTTGCCGTTGCCGTTGGCGCCCTGGCCGCGGTCAAACCCGCCGGTGCCCTGCCCACCGCCGCGGAAGTGGTGAGACCCGCGCACGTTGCGCTGGTGCATGGTGAATTCGGGGATGGCTCTGGGTGTTGGAGGCTGACTGTCGTTGCGCGGGAGGGACGCCCGAATGAGCGGTCGATTCAGTGACCACCCTTCATCAACGACCGGCGGCGCCGGCGTCGGGGCGGCGTCGCTCGCGGCCGGCTGCGCGGCCAGCGGAACAACCGGTGCCGGTGCCGGCGCGACGGCAGGCGCGGCCGGCACGGCGGCCTCCACCACCGGCGCGGGCGGCGACGGCGCCGCGTGACCGGAGGTCACATCCGCGAGCACCTGATCGTAGAGCACGGCCTTCTCGTCCTTCTTCTTGCGGACGGGTGCCTTGCCTCCTCTGTAGACATGATCGGACTCGCACGTGGTGCAGCGAGTTTGCCGAATCGTGTCTTCAACGATCGCGACGATCGCGTGGTTGGTAACGCGGCGTTCTCTCGGACAGTAGTCGTCCACGAGATCGCCCAAGCGCAGCGGGCGCTGCTGTTCCATTCGTGTTGTTACTCCCGCAGTTGCGTACGCCCGAAACCAAGGTCAGACATGACCTCAAAGCGGAAAACATCAGGCGTGCGTGTAGGTCGAGGGAGGATAACAACAAAACCCGGCCGATG
>JANLHE010000055.1 GCA_024653875.1 Acidobacteriota bacterium | reverse complement strand
CGCCAGCCACGCCTCGAATCCGGCGGCGTCGAAGTCCTCCCGCGCGGCGATCGACAACACCGCGCGCGCCACGCGTTCGTCCTCGCCGTCGATCAGCACGGTGCCGGTGGCCATGAATTTCGCCGAGACCCCGCTGAGGATCGCGCCCTGCTGCTCCACGCGCAGATGCCGGCTGCGCGCCAGGAACTTGAGCAGGTCCCCCGTGTGCGCCACCGAGTGCATCCAGCCCACCGCGGGATCAAACCCGCGGACGTCGCGTTCGTCCCTGAGGTACGCCAGCGCCGCCGCCAGGAGCCGATCGAATTCCTCGCGCTCCAGGTACGGCGCTTCGTTGTCGAGAATCGCCAGGGGGCCCAGCGCCAGGGCGGAGAACGAACGCCGGCACACCGTGGGCGAACCCTGGTCCCCGATGCCGCGTGTCAGGTTCGCGGTCCACACGCCGATCAGCCGGCGGCGTTCCTCGACGGGCACGATACGCAGGCGATAGATCCACTGCGCCAGCGTCGTGTACGCGATGTCATCCCGCCACTCCGGATCCGGCGATCCGAGCCACGCGGTCAACTCATCGAGCAGCGCCGGCAGCGGCGCGCCTGGAGGCGGGACGAACTTGTTGGCGGCGATGGCCCGCCAGAACGCCTTGTCGTGCGCGGCCGGGGAGGACACCTGAGGCGGGCTCACCCCCGACGGCACCGCCGCGGCGAGCAGGACCAGCAGCAAGAGTGGAGTCACGCCGCGTAGTTTACGGGCATCGCCGTGCGTGAAAGCGGGCGATGTGCGGTTTTGCACGGCCGCGCCTGGCGCCGGTGTGTACGGTACTCAACATGCACAAGGAAACACCCCAGCTCCCCATTCCGCCCGCCCGCCCCACGCCCGTGCCGGTCCGCCCTAACGATCCGATCGAACCTCTCGATCCAGCGAAGATCCCGATCGAAGAGGCCGGGGGTGGCACCGACGAAGAGGTGGGGGACCGTGTCGGTCCCGCTGTGGGCTACGACCAGGAACCGGTGCAGGAAAGGGACAAGGGCGGGGTCTCGTAGCGAGGTGGTGCGCCCGGCAGGACTCGAACCTGCGACCACCGGCTTAGAAGGCCGGTGCTCTATCCACCTGAGCTACGGGCGCGTCGGGCCATTGTACCGCCTGCGGCACGGGTGGCACGGGCTGAAGCCCATGCCCTCCAGCCAGCACGCCGTACACGAGTGGCACGCGCCTTGGCGTCCGCCCTTGCGCGATGAGCCGCCGGCGTGGGCACCAGCGGCGTACAATTCCCCATGCGCCCCCTAAGGAGCCTGCTCCCGGCACTCTTGCTGGCCGCCACCAGTGTGCCGGCGGCGCTCACCCCCACCGTCGCGCCACCGGCGCTCTCCATCACGCATCGCGCGCGCGCCCTGCACCCCGGCGAACTGGTGGTGCTCACCATCGAATCCACCGCGCCGCTGACCGCCATCGACGTCCGGGCCTTTGGCCGCACCGAACACGTCAGGGAGTTCCCTGCCAGCACGGCCACGGCGTACGCATGGCAGTCGCTGATCGGCATTGACCTTGATGTCCGGGCGGGCCGGTACGACGTGAGTGTTTCGGCCACATCCGAGTCCGGCCTCGTCACGGCCACCTATCCGCTGGAGATCGCGGCCAAGGCGTTTCCCACACGGCGACTGAACGTCGATCCGAACTTCGTGAATCCTCCGGCGAGCGCTGCCGCGCGCATCGCCGCGGAAGCCGCGGAACTCGCGCGCGTGTGGCCGGGCACGAGCGTGCCCATCGCGCCGGGGCCGCTCACGTTCATCACGCCGGTGCCGCACCGTGCGAACTCGGCGTTCGGCAGACGCAGCATCTTCAACGGGGAACCGCGCAGCGCCCACGGCGGCGCGGATTTTCTCAGTCCGACGGGTACGCCGATCAAGGCGCCGGCGCCGGGCCGCGTGGTCCTGGCGAAGGACCTGTACTACACCGGCGGGACGGTGGTCATCGATCACGGCCTCGGCATCATCTCGCTCTTCGCCCACCTGTCCGCCACCACGGCGCGGGCGGGCGACGCCCTGCGCGCGGGCACGGTGGTCGGCCAGGTCGGCGCCACGGGAAGGGTGACCGGCCCCCATTTGCATTGGACAGTGCGGGTCAACGGGGCGCGTGTCGATCCCCTGTCCCTGCTCGCCCTGCTGGGCCCCGCCTGAATGGTTACAATTCCTCCGATGCCTGCGCTCCGCCTTTGCGCCTGCCTGCTGCTCATCACCGGAGCCACCCGGGCCGGCCTCACCGGAACCACCTACGCCCAGGCGCCCTCGCCCACACTTGTCATCGACATCACCGCCGTGGACGCGGCCGGCACGCCGGTCACCACGCTGCGGCCCGGGGACCTCTCGGTCCGGGTGGACGGCCGGGTGCAGCCCATCTCGTCGCTCAACCTGGTGCAGCACAAGGACGATCGCTCGCCGCTGCCCGCGCCGTATGCGACCAATCAGGTCACGCCCGGCCGCACGATTGCCGTGGCCGTGGATGTCACGCGGCTCCAGGCCTCGCACGCACCGGCGCTGGCCGAGGGCGTCGCGGCCCTGGTGGGCGCGTTGCACGCTCAGGATCGCGTCGGCCTCGCGGCCCTGGCCACCGACGGCTTCGCGCTGGACTTCACCACTCGTCACGAGCGCATCAGGGCGACCGCCGCCCCGCTGAAAGGCACCGCAACCGGCACCGAGACAGCGAAGCAGGTCGAGGCCGCCGCCGCGGTCTCGCTCGGATTGCTCGAGCGTCTCATCACGGGTTTCGCGGTCGAACCAGGCCTCAAGACGGTCGTCTTCGTCACCTCCCCATTCGCGTCGTCATCACCAACTCGGCGCGCGATTCAGAACGTCGCCGCGGCGGTCGCGGCACAGCGCGTGCAA
This sequence comes from Acidobacteriota bacterium, assembly GCA_024653875.1. GTDB lineage: Bacteria > Acidobacteriota > Vicinamibacteria > Vicinamibacterales > SCN-69-37 > SYFT01. The sequence goes on along the minus strand of JANLHE010000055.1, from coordinate 1,364 downwards.
CTGGTCGTGCTGGAGCTCGGCGCCGCATCGGCCACGCCAACCGCCGGACTGCCCGCGCTTGCGGCCGCCACGGGCGGGGTGCGGCTGCCGCCGGGCAACCCGGTCGCGTCGCTTGCCTCGATCGCCGCACGCACGGCCACACGATACGAACTCGCGTTCACGCCGGCGTCCAATCGCCAGAACGGCAAGACCCATCGCCTGCAGGTGGTGAGTCTGCGGACGGACGTGCGCGTGACCGCACCGGTCTCGGTCGTGATCCCGAAGCCCGGCGCCACGCCAGAGGGCATGGTGGCGCTGACCGACATGCTGGGCCACCGGCGCGTCTATCGCGATCTTCCGCTGCGCGTGGCGGTGTATCCGGTGCTGGACGCGGATCGCGATCGCCTTCGCCTGTTGATTCTCGGCGAGACCGAAGACGCGTTCCGCTCCCTCGCGTGGGCGGAATTCGCGCTCATCGCGCCGTCCGGCGCGGTGATCTCCCGGTGGAAGGTGGAGAGCGCGGACGCCGCGGTGCGGCCGCTGATGACCGCGGCCCTGGCGCCCGAAGGCGCGTACCGCCTGCGGATGGCCGCCTCCGAACTCTCCGGACGCCGGGGCACGGTGGACGTGGAGTTTGATGCGCGCCTCACGCCCGCGGGCGCGTTTGCCCTGGGCCCGTTGATGTTTGGCGCGATGGCCGCCGAGGCCTTCGTGCCGCAACTGCAGCCGCCCGCGGAGGCGCCGGCGATCATGGCGTATGCCGAGGTCTACGGCCGGACCGACGCGGCAGACACCTGGGGCGCGACCTTCGAGATTGCCCGCACCGCCGATGGTCCGGCCGTGGCCACCTCCACGGGCTCGGTGCGCAGCACACCGGATCCGCAGCGGCGCGCCGCGCTTGGCACACTCGACCTGACCACGCTGGCCGCCGGCGACTACCTGGTGCGCGCCATCGTCTCGCGCAACGGCGCGGAAATTGGACGCGTGACACGGACGCTGCGCAAGGCCGCGCGGTGACAGATCGGGCGCGGGGCGGGATCGTCGGCCTGATCTTCGTGGCCCTTGCCGTCCTCCACACCTGGCCGCTGGCCTCCGCGCCGCATCGCCTGTCGCTCAATCACAACGCGGACGCGCAACTGAACGCGTGGATCGTCGGCTGGATCGCGCACACGCTGCCCACTCACCCGTCGGCGTTCTGGCAGGGCAACATCTTCCAGCCCGGCGAGCAGGCGCTGACGTTCTCGGAACCGCTGGTGATCCCCGCGCTCCTGGGCGCTCCGGTGTCCTGGCTGGGCGGGTCCCCGGTGCTCGTGTTCAACCTGCTGCTTATCGCGGGACTGGCGGCCACGGGACTGTCGGGCTGGTGGGTGGTCACGCGGTGGACG
>JANLHE010000052.1 GCA_024653875.1 Acidobacteriota bacterium | reverse complement strand
CCTCGGCCTGGCGGCGATCGCCGTGCTGGCGGTGGCCGGCTTCTTCTTCTGGCGCTCCACCACCGCGCCCACGTTTGTCGAGCGCGACAGCATCCTCATCGCGGACTTCGCCAACACCACCGGCGACCCGGTCTTTGACGACGCGCTCAAGCAGGCGGTGTCGGTGCAGCTGCAGCAGACGCCGTTCGTGACACTGGTGCCCGATCAGAGCGTGCAGCGCACCCTGCGGCTCATGGCGCGCCCGGTGGACGAGCCGCTCACCAGCGCCCTCGCCAGGGATTTGTGCCAGCGGGTTGGCGCAAAGGCCACCGTCGAAGGCTCCATCGCGCCGCTCGGCAGCAGTTACGTGATCGCCATCGGCGTCCACAACTGCGAGACGGGCGCCTCGATTGCGCAGACGCAGGTGCAGGCGGCCTCCAAGGAAGAAGTCCTGACCCAAGTGGGCGCGGCGCTGACGTCACTGCGCAAGGGTCTGGGGGAATCACTCGCGTCGATCCAGAAATACGACGTGCCCATCACCGAGGCGACCACGGCCTCGATCGAGGCCCTCAAGGCGTACGGCGAGGCGGGGCGTCTCCGCCAGACGCGGGGCGACGAGGCCGCGATTCCCTATTACGAAAAGGCGATCCAGCTGGACCCGGACTTCGCCCTCGCGTACGCCAAGCTGGGCGTGCTCAGCTCCAACGTGGGACGTCTCGAACAGGCGAGGACCCACACGCAGAAGGCCTACGACCTGCGCGATCGCGTCAGCGAGTACGAGCGCCTGTACATCACCTGGAGCCACGCCACGCGCGTGCTCAACGACCCCGCGCTGGCCAGGACGACGCTCGAGATGATGACCACGGCGTACCCGCGTGACTTCACCGCGCGCAACAACCTGGGCGTCCTGCTCATGGGCCAGGCCCGGTACGAGGCGGCGCTCACGGAGTACCTCGCGGCCGCCGGGATCGCGCCCGGCGAACCGCTGCCGCTGTCGAATGCGGCCTACGCGCTGCTGTTCCTCGGCCGATACGACGAAGGCATCGCCATGATCGGACGCGCGCTGGCGGCGCGGCCGAATCCCAGCCTGGCCCTCAGCCTGGCCCTCCTGCGATGGGTTGCGGCGGCCGTGCGAGGCGATGCCCGCGCCGACGAGTACGAAACCGCGGCGCGGCAGTTGGCCACGCCAACGCAGTTCATGTTCGCCGAATCCAATCTGGCGGCCTGGGAAGGCCGCCTCAAGGACTACTCGGCGATCCTCGAACAGCTGCGGGTCCAGGTGCGCGCCAGCCCGGACGCGGGCGCGCTGCAGGGACTGGATGCCGCCGAGACCATCACCATGGCCGTGCTGCAGCGCGGCCCGTGGGTGAACCGGCTGAAGGCCCTGGCCAGCCTGCCTGACCTGCCGCCGCAGGGCGTCAGCCAGATCGCCGCCGCGCTCGCCATCGTCGGCGAATTCGACACCGTGCGGCGACTCCTGCCCCGGGTGGCTCGGTCGGACATGGACGACCCGCAGCAGGCGCAGCCCGCGGTGGTCAGCCGCGCGCTGGCCGCCGCGGCCGAAGGGCGCACCTCGGACGCGGCAACCTTGCTTGAGACCTATATCGCCAAGGCCCCGCGGGCGATGGACCTGCATTACTACCTGGGCCTGGTCCGCGAACGCGGCGGGCTGCTCGAGGAAGCAATCGCGAGCTACACGGTCGCGACGACCGCCGTCAACATCGTGGGGCCGAGCCCGGCGGTCATGTCCGCGAAGCTCGCGCTGGGACTGCTGCTCAAGAAGACGGGCGACACCGCCGGCGCGAACGCCCAGTTTGACGATTTGCTGAAGCAGTGGAGCAAGGCGGACGCGGACTTCGAGATGCTGAGGACCGTGAAGGCCAACCGCTAGAGCGCGTTTCAGATCTTTGTAGACGGAGGGCACGGGCTTTAGCCCGTGCCGCACGCCCCGGGCTGAAGCCCGGGGCCTCCGTGCGACTACACC
>JANLHE010000048.1 GCA_024653875.1 Acidobacteriota bacterium | reverse complement strand
CTGTAGACGGAGGGCACGGGCTTTAGCCCGTGCCGCACGCCCCGGGCTGAAGCCCGGGGCCTCCGTACGACTACACGCAAGTGAAAACTGCTCTAAGATGTGCGCGTGAAACACCGTCGGCCGTTCCTGCTGCTGTTGATTGCCCTGGCCTCGGCGCCTGCCTGCGGGCCGGCGGGCGCGGTCGACGTGGTGGACCTGGGCGCGCGGGAGGCGCAGGCGGCCATGGCGGCCGGCACGCTCTCGTCGCGCGCGCTGACGCAGGCGTATCTCGATCGCATCGCCCGCATCGACGACGCCGGGCCGATGCTCAACGCGGTGATTGAGATCAGCGCCGACGCGATCGCGCAGGCCGACGCCCTGGACGCCGAGCGGGCGGCGGGCCGTGTGCGCGGTCCGCTGCACGGCATTCCGGTGCTGCTCAAGGACAACATCGACGTCGCCGGGCTGGTGAACTCGGCCGGCTCCCTGGCGATGGCCGCGCATCGCCCGGCGGCGGATGCGTTTGTCGTGGCCAAGCTGCGCGCGGCCGGCGCGGTGATTCTGGGCAAGACGAACCTCAGCGAGTGGGCGAATTTCCGATCGACGCGGTCCACCTCGGGGTGGAGTTCACGCGGGGGACAGACCAAGAACCCCTACGCGCTCGATCGAAACCCGTGCGGATCCAGTGCCGGCACGGGCGCGGCGATCGCGGCCAGCCTGGGCGCGATCGGCGTGGGCACCGAGACCGATGGCAGCATCATCTGCCCGGCGGCGGTGAATGGCCTCGTGGGCCTGAAGCCCACGGTGGGGTTGGTCAGCCGCACCGGCATCATTCCGATTTCCATCTCCCAGGATACGGCTGGCCCCATGGGCCGCACGGTCGCGGACGTCGCCCTCCTCCTGAACGCGATGGCCGCCGTCGATGACGCCGATCCCGCCGGACCCGCGTCGACGGGCCACCGTCCTGCCGACTACACGGCCTCCCTGGTGTCCGGGGCGCTGGCGGGAAAGCGGGTGGGTGTGCTGCGGCAGGCCATGGGATTTCATCCCGGCGTGGATGACGTGATGGCCAAGGCGATTGACGCGGTGCGCAAGGCAGGGGCCGCGGTGGTCGACGTGCAACTGGCGACCTATAACGACTGGAATGATCCGGAGTTCGAGGTGCTGCTGTACGAATTCAAGGACGGCCTGAACGCGTACCTGGCGAAATCCCGCGCGCCCGTCGCGTCACTGGAAGCGCTGATGGCCTGGAATACGGAGCACGCCGGCCAGGCCATGCCGTTTTTTGGCCAGGAGATCTTCGCGCGCGCACAGGCCAAGGGGCCGCTCACCGATGCGGCGTACCTCAAGGCCCGCGACGAGGCGCGCCGGCTCGCCGGCACGGACGGTCTGCTGGCCGCGCTGGATCAACTCACGCTCGACGCCGTCATTGCGCCGAGCATGTCGCCCGCGTGGCTGACCGATCCGGTGCTGGGTGACCACTTCGTGGGGGCGGGCTACGGCGTGGCGGCCGTGGCGGGCACCCCGAGTCTGACCGTGCCGGCCGGAGAGATCGCCGGCCTTCCGGTGGGCGTTACCTGGATGGGTCGCGCGTGGAGCGAGGCGGACCTGATTGGCTACGCCTACGCCTTCGAACAGGCCACGCACGCGCGCCGGACCCCGATGTTCACAAAGGCGCGGAATACGCCGTAGTCCCGGCTTCGCAGGCACGGTGCCGTTCCGGTGTCCTATCATCTGGCCATGGTTGCGGCCTCGTCACTCGCTCATGTGTCTGTGTGTGTCTCGTTGTTCGTTGCGGCCGCCGGTGCCCAGACGCCCTCGCAACGCGCGGTCATGCCGCCTGCCGGATTCACGGCCGTTTACAACGGCAAGGACTTGACCGGGTGGCGCGGCGGCGACACCATCGACCATCGCACGCTGCTCGCGATGACGGACGAGGCGCGCGCCGCCCAGGTCGCCAAGTGGAACGCCACGATGCGCGCGCACTGGACGGCCCAGGGCGACGAGCTGGTCAACGACGGCCTCGGCGCGTACGCCACGACCGAGAAGGACTACGGCGACTTCGAACTGCTGGTGGACTACAAGACGGTGCCCAAGGCCGACTCGGGCATCTATCTGCGCGGCGTGCCGCAGGTGCAGATTTGGGACTACACCGAAGAGGCGAAGTTCACCCTCGGCGCCAACAAGGGATCGGGCGGCCTGTGGAACAACCGCGCCGGCGCGCCCGGCAAGGACCCGTTGGTGCGTGCCGACAAGCCCTTCGGTGAGTGGAACCGGCTGCGTATCGTGATGGTGGGCGCGCGCGTCAGCGTCTGGCTCAACGGCGCGCAGGTGGTGGACCACGCCCTCATGGAGAATTACTACGACCGCGCCACGCCGGTGCCGGTGCGTGGACCGATACAGCTGCAGACGCACGGCGGCGAGATCCGGTGGCGCAACATCTTCATCCGCGAGATTCTGGCGGACGAAGCCAATGACTTGCTTCGCGCGAAGGGTCGCGAGGGGTTCACCGAGATCTTCAACGGCCGCGATCTGTCGGGCTGGGCCGGCGCGCTGGACAGTTACGAGGTCAAGGACGCGGCCATCGTCTGCAAGCCGGAGCAGGGCGGCACCATCTACTGGAATCAGGTCGTGGCGGATTTCCAGGCGCGCCTTGAGTTCGCGTTGCCGCCCGGCGGCAACAACGGCCTCGCGATTCGCTACCCGGGCACCGGCGATACCGCCTATGTCGGGATGACGGAGCTGCAGGTGCTCGACGACAACTACGAGCGCGTCGGCGGCCCCATCGATCCGCGCCAGGCCCACGGGTCCGCGTATGGCCTGGTGGCCGCCGCGCGCGGGTACCAACGCCCGCCAGGCGCGTGGAATGTCCAGGACGTCACCGTCATCGGCTCCACCATCCGGGTGGAGCTCAACGGCACGGTGATTCTCAACACGGACCTCGCCAAAGTGGATCCGGCGACCTACATGGGTGGCAGCGCGCACCCCGGCGTCACACGCGCCGAGGGCTTCTTCGGCTTTGCCGGGCACAACGATCCGGTCCGGTTCCGCCGCGTGCTGGTCAGGAAGCGCTGATCGCGCTCAAGGTCTTCCGCTGGCGATAGCCAACTGTGGGACAATTCCGGCCATGAAGAAGCTCCTCCTCCTCCTCGTGTTGGTGAGTGCCGCCTGTGGGTCGCAACCGGCGGTCGGCCCGGAGGTCGCCGCGTGGCAGGCGCGCGCGGAGACCGTCACGATCATCCGCGACGATTGGGGCGTGCCGCACATCTACGGCAAGACGGACGCCGACGTGGTCTTCGGCTTGATGTACGCGCAGGCCGAGGACGACTTCAACCGCGTCGAAACCAACTTCATCAACTCGCAGGGCCGGTTGGCGGAGGCGGAAGGGGAGTCGGAGATCTTCCGGGACCTGCGCATGAAGCTCTTCATCGATCCGGTGGACCTCAAGGCGCAGTACGCGCAAGCCGAGCCGTGGCTCAAGGCGCTGATGGACGCCTGGGCCGACGGCCTTAATTTCTACCTGCACACGCATCCGGCCGTGACGCCGCGGGTGATCACCCGATTCGAACCGTGGATGGCGCTCAGCTTCAGCGAGGGCAGCATCGGCGGCGACATCGAGCAGGTCAACCTCGCGGCGCTCGAAGCCTTCTACGGCGCGCCCGCGCCGGCGGCACCGCAGGCGGACGCCGGCGCGTCTGCGGCGGCGTGGCCGGCCGAACCCACCGGATCGAACGGGTTCGCCATCGCCGGCGCGAACACCGCCTCGGGCAAGGCCCAGCTGCTCATCAATCCGCACACGTCGTTCTTCTTCCGCGAAGAAGCCCAGGTGGTGAGCGACGAGGGCCTGAACGCCTACGGCGCGCTCACGTGGGGGCAGTTCTTTGTGTATCAGGGGTTCAACGACCGGGCCGGGTGGATGCACACGTCGAGCAGCGTGGACAACATCGACGAGTACCTGGAGACCGTGACGAAGCAGCCCGACGGCCGTCACACGTACCGCGTGGGCGCCCAGGAGCGCCCCCTCGAAGCGCGCACGGTGACCGTGCCGTACAAATCCGCGTCGGGCATGGCGGAGAAGACCTTCACGGTCTACACGACGCACCGGGGCCCGATTGTGCGGAGCGTCGATGGCAAGTGGGTCAGCGTGCGCCTGATGCAGGAACCGCTGAAGGCGCTCACGCAGTCGTACGCGCGCACCACGGCGCGGACACTCGACGACTACAAGAAGGTGATGGCCCTGCACACCAATTCGTCCAACAACACGCTTTATGCCGATGCCGACGGCAACATCGCGTACTTCCACTCCAACTTCATTCCCCGGCGCGACCCGCGGTTCGACTGGACGAGGCCGGTTGACGGATCGAACCCGGCGACCGAGTGGAACGGCGTGTTGTCATTCGACGAGTCGCCGAACGTGGTGAACCCGCCCAACGGGTGGGTCTTCAACACCAACAACTACCCGTTCTCGGCGGCCGGCGCGCACAGCCCGAAGCAGAAGGACTATCCGGCCTACGTGGATTCGGGCAGCGAGAACCCGCGCGGCGTGCACGCCATCCGCGTGCTCGACGGCAAGAAGGGGTTCACGCTCGACTCGCTCGTCGCGGCGGCCTATGACAGCGCGCTGCCGGAGTTCGACATCCAGGTGCCGCTGCTGCTGAAGGCCCACGCGGCGGCCTCCGCCTCGAATCCACTCAAGGCGAAACTCGCCGAACCGATTGCCGCGCTCCGCGACTGGGACCGTCGTTGGTCCGTGACCTCCGTGCCCACGTCCGTCGCGGTGTTCTATGGCGAGGAACTGTGGCGGCGCGTCATGCCTGACGCGCGCAAGGCGCGCCTGCCGGTCTATGACTACATGAGGCTGCGCGCCACGCCGCAGCAGCGGCTGGAGGCGCTTGACGCGGCCGTGTCTCAACTGCAGGCGGACTTCGGCACCTGGCGGAGCCCCTGGGGCGACATCAATCGCTTCCAGCGCCTCACCTCGGATATCGTCCAGAAGTTCGACGATGGGAGTCCGAGCATCCCGGTGATGTTTGCGTCCGCCCGGTGGGGATCGCTCGCGTCCTTCGGAGCGCGTCCCTATCCGGGGACGAAGAAATGGTACGGGACCAGCGGCAACAGCTTCGTGGCCGTCGTCGAGTTCGGGGACCAGGTGAAGGCCAGGGCCGTGACGGCCGGCGGGTTGAACAGCGTGCCCGGATCGAAGCACTTCAACGACCAGGCGGAACGGTACGCCACGGGCCGTCTGCGCGACGTGTACTTCTACCGTGCGCAGCTCGAGGGGCACATCGAGCGCGAGTACCACCCGGGACAAGTCGCCGGTAAGTGAATGACCCCGCCAAGGGGACGGAGGGCACGGGCTGAAGCCCGTGCCCTCCGTCTGCAAAGATCTGACGCGTGTCAGTTGCCGAGCCGGGCGATGACGGAGCGCGCTTCCGTGCGCGCGCGGTCCATCTCACGCATCGCGTCGAGCTCCGGCTTGGAGACGCGAATCGCGTCCGACAGCGTCCGGCCTTCTGTCAGCACGCGGTGCTTGAGCAGGACGAACGGGATCTCCGTGTTCCGCGCGGCATACGCGACGCTCACGAACAACTCCGCGTCGCGGAACCCTTCCGACGCCAGCTGCACGTTCGCGCCGTCGTTGAGCAGGGACTGCGCATGTCGTTGCACGGATGGATCCGACGCGGCCATTGCCGTGTCGAAGGGGTTCTGCGGGGCCGGCGGCGCCACGGCGCGGGCCACGCGTGCCGCAGGCTGCGGCCCGTCCACGGCAGGCGCCTGATCCACCTGCGCCACCTGTGTTGTCGTCGCGGAAGTGAATGACTGTGTGAGAGAGGGGCCTGTCCACACGCCAATTGCAAACGCGCCGACCAGGCCGATCGAGAGTGCTGATGCTTTTGTAAACGTCATTGTGTTGCCTCCGCCCTCATGCACTGCAAGAATCGTGACGTTCTGGCATTGCCTCGAATCACGCCTGAAAAACCGGAAACCGGCAGCAGGTGGGTAAGAAGGGCGGGGGACCGGTCAAATGTGCACGGCCGTCTCCCGCAGTAGAATTTCCGCATGTCGAAGCGCCTCGTGTTTCTGTCGCTGTCTGTCCTTCTGCTGACGTGTGCGTGGCCTTTGGGCGCCAAGCAGGCGGTTGTCCCGGAATACGGACCAGCGACCGGGACGCTCGTCATCGACGGCGCGCCCGTTGTCTACAAGGAAGAGACCGTGCTGGCCGCGTGGAAGAAGCGCGGCCTCACCGACGTGGTCATGCTGCACACCTGGGATCCGAAGGTGGCGGACACCGAGGCGTTCGTGACGCCGTTGCTCGACGCGAACGCGGTGTGGTTCGACGGCGGGCGCCAGTGGAACATGGTCGACTCGTACATGAACACACGGACGCTGAACGCGTTCCGGGATGTGCTCAACCGTGGGGGGGTCATCGCGGGGAGCTCAGCCGGCGCGACGATTCAGGGCGACTATCTGGTCCGAGGGGACACCAAAGGTCCCGACATCATGATGACCGAGGAGCCGAACCACCAGCACGGATTCGCGTTTCTGAAGCGCACCGCGATCGACCAGCACATCAACACGCGCAATCGCTGGGACGATCTCATCCCGGTGATCAGGAAATACCCGCAGTATCTTGGCATCGGCCTCTCGGAGGACACCGCCATCGTGGTCACCGGCGATCGGTTCGAGGTGATCGGCCGCTGGAAGGTCACCGCGCACGACAACACGCACGCGTATCAGCCGTGGGAGAAGCCGTACGGTGTCCTCAGCGTCGGCGACATCTACGACATGAAAGCGCGCGAGATCGTCACGCTGGGCACCGGCGCCACGCCCGGGCGGGGCCGCGGTGCCGGGCGGGGGCGCTCGGCGCCGTGCCGGAGCCGCGGTGACGAGGAGGGGATATCCTGAGGGGCACTCAAAAGGAGAAGGCATGATGCGGGAGCACACGCAGTCAACAACGACAAGAGACTCGCGCGTCGGCCGATGGCGCGCGCTGGCGGTCGTCGTCGTGGTCGTGGGCGTATTATGGTCTGCGCCGCCGGCAGCGCAGCGCGCGCAGGATCCGCGCCTGCCAGGCGAAACGCCGCAGACCTTCCGGCCGGTCACGACCAGCTTCGACCACGTCCGGCGCGACGTGATGATCCCGATGCGCGACGGCGTGAAGCTGCACACGGTCATCCTGGTGCCGAAGGGCGCCAAGGCCGCGCCGATCCTGCTGACGCGCACGCCGTACGACGCGACGGCGCTGACGACGCACGCGCGGAGCGCGCACCTTGGCCCCATCCTCAGCGGCTACGACAACCCCACCGACGTCATCGTCGAGGGCGGATATGTCCGCGTAGTGCAGGACGTGCGCGGCAAGTACGGCTCAGAGGGCGACTACGTGATGAACCGCCCCCTGAGCGGGCCGCAGAATCCGACGCCAGTCGATCACGCCACCGATACCTACGACACGATCGACTGGCTGGTGAAGAACCTTCCAGAGAGTAACGGCAAGGTCGGCATCCTCGGCATTTCGTACGATGGTTTCCTGCCGCTGATGGCGCTCGTCAATCCGCATCCGGCGCTCAAAGTGTCCGTGCCCATGAATCCGATGGTTGACGGCTGGATGGGCGACGACTGGTTTCATAACGGCGCCTTCCGTCAGCAGATGATGCCCTACGTCCACGACCAGCAGGCGACCCGCGCGGGCGGGATCGGATGGTGGACCAGTCACTTCGACGACTACGACATGTTCATGCAAGCGGGATCGGCCGGGGAGTTGGGGAGCCGCCGCGGCTTGGAACAGCTTGGCTTCTGGCGCAAGCTCGTCGAGCATCCGAGTTATGACGCCTTCTGGCGCGATCAGGCGATGGACCAGATCTTGGCGGCACAACCGCTGAAGGTGCCGGTGATGCTGGTGCACAGCCTCTGGGATCAGGAGGATATCTATGGCGCGCCTGCGGTGTACAAGGCGATCGAGCCCAAGGACACCGCGAACGATACGGTGTTTCTCGTGATGGGGCCGTGGTATCACGGCCAGGAAATCCGCGAGGGGAGTACGCTCGGCGCCGTGAGGTTCGACAGCGACACGGCGCTGTACTTCCGCCGGGAGATTCTGGCGCCGTTCCTGGCGCGGTACCTCAAGGACGGCGCGCCGAAAGTGGAGATCGCGCCCGTCACCGCGTTCGAGACCGGGACGAACGCATGGCGGCGCTTGCCGGCATGGCCGGCGGCGTGCGCCACCGGTTGCGCGACGGGTTCGACGCCGATCTACTTCCGGGCGGGCCTCTCGCTTGGCTTCGAGGCGCCGGCATCCGGGGACGCAGCGTTTCAGGAGTACGTGTCGGACCCCGCCAAGCCCGTGCCGTACCGCGCACGCCCTCATCGTGAGATCAGTGCCGCGGATTCCACTTGGCGTCAGTGGCTGGTAGACGACCAGCGCGAGGCGTCTGGCCGTCCTGACGTCGTCGCGTTCGTGTCAGACGTGTTGGCGGCGCCGGTGAGAATCAGCGGGCAGCCGATCGCGCACCTGATGGCGTCCACGAGCGGCACGGATTCGGACTGGGTGATCAAGCTGATTGACGTGTATCCGGACGAGGTGGCCGGCCAGCCTGCGATGGGGGGCTACCAACTCGCGGTGGCGATGGACATCTTCCGCGGCCGCTACCGCGAAAGTCTCGAGACGCCCAAAGCCATTACGCCCGATGCGCCGCTGACGTACACCTTCGCGCTGCCGACCGTGAATCACGCGTTTCTGCCGGGCCACCGGATCATGGTGCAGGTGCAGTCGAGCTGGTTTCCGCTCTACGACCGCAATCCGCAGACCTTTGTCCCGAACATCTTCTGGGCGACGCCGGCGGACTACCGGAAGGCAGTACAACGCGTGTACCATGCGCCGGGGCAGGCCAGCTTCATCGAACTGCCGATCGTCAAGGCGCCGTGAGGCGGCGGGGAGCGCGAGGGTGGGCCTCGGGAGGGGCACAAACACAGTGGGTACATCGAGACCGGTCTCACGGCGCCCATCCAGGCGGTTGTTCCTGGCGTTGTGTTCGACTGTCGTCATCACGTTCGCCATCGAGACGCTGGTCCACTGGCTAGTCAGCGGCCTGTTCGTGCAGCCGGGATGGGCCGCCGGGCTGGTGGACGCAGTCCTGCTCTCGATCGTGGTGATGCCGGCGCTCTACGTCTTCGTCTTTATCCCGCTGCATCATGCCGCCGACCGCGAACAGGCGGAGCGGGCGCTGGTGGAGAGCGAGGCGCGCCTCCAGCAGGCGGACAAAAAGTACCGGAGCATCGTCGATCACGCCATTGACGGCATCTACCAGACGACACCAGATGGAGCGTTCATCACCGCGAACGACGCGATGGCTCGCCTGCTGGGCTACACATCGACCGTGGAGTTGATGGCGGAGGTGACGGACATCGCGAGCCAGAGTTACGTCGCCCCCGAAGGGCGCGCCGAGTTTCTTCGGCTGTTCGAGCGGGACGGCGTCGTTGAGGGCCTCGAGTACGAGATCCGGCGCCGGGACGGCAGCCGGCGATGGGTGTCGGAAAACGCCCGCGCCGCGAGGGACGCCGGGGGCGTCGTCCAGTATTACGAAGGCCGCCTGACGGACATCACCGAGCGCAGGCTCACGCAGCAGGCGCTGCAGGATAGCGAGAGACTGCTGCAGGAGTCGCAGTTAATCGCCGGTTTGGGCAGCTACGTGCTCGACATTCCCACGGGCAGGTGGAGCAGTTCGACGGTGCTCGACACCATTTTCGGGATAGACGACGAGTACGAGCGATCGGTTGATGGGTGGGCGTCGCTCATTCACCCGGAGTGGCAGGAACGGATGCGCCGCTATTTTGCCGATGAGGTCCTGGGACAGCGCGGCCGCTTTGACATGGAATACCGGGTCGTCCGCAAGAGCGACGGAGTCGCGCGCTGGGTTCACGGTCTGGGCGAACTCGAATTCGACACCCAGGGACATCCGCTGAGGATGGTGGGGACCATTAGTGACATCACCGCGCGGAGGCGCGCCGAGGAGCAGATACGCGAGCAGGCGGAACTCCTCGATCTCGCGCAGGATGCCATCGTCGTACGCGATCTGGAGCACCGCATCACGTACTGGAACAAGAGTGCGGAGCGGCTGTACGGGTGGACCGCCGCGGACGCGGTCGGCCGTTCCGTGCCGGACGCCTTTTACAAGAACCCTGAAGTGTTCTACGAAGCGCACGACTGCGTCTTTCACAAGGGAGAGTGGACTGGAGAGATGCGGCAGCTGAACAAGGATGGCCATGAGGTAACAGTCGAGAGCCGCTGGACGCTCGTGCGCGACCGGTCGGGCGCGCCCAAGAGCGTGCTGGTGATCAACACGGACATCACCGCGCGCAAGCAGCTTGAGCAGCAGTTTCTGCGCGCGCAGCGCCTTGAGAGCATCGGAACCCTCGCGGGCGGAATCGCGCATGATCTGAACAACGTGCTGGCGCCGATCCTGATGTCCATCGATTTGCTCAAGGAGACGGCGTCCGACGACGACCGCTCGTTGCTCGACACAATCGGCGCCAGCGCGCAACGCGGGGCGGACATGGTGACCCAGGTGCTCGGGTTCGCCCGCGGCATGGAAGGACGCCGCGTCGAGGTGCAGGTGCGGCAGGTGATTCGCGACATGGAGCAGATCGCTGGCGAGACGTTCCCCAAGAACATCCGGGTCCGCTCGACGGTGAGTCGGGACTTATGGACGGTGCTGGGAGATTCCGGCCAATTGCACCAGGTGCTCCTCAATCTGTGCATTAACGCGCGTGACGCCATGCCGGAGGGCGGGCAGATCCTGATCACGGCGGAGAACGTCACGTTCGACGCGCAATACGCGGCCCGGAACATCGACGCGACCGCCGGCCCGCATGTCGTCATTCACGTCGAGGACACGGGCACGGGCATTCCGCAGGAAATCATCGATAAGGTGTTTGATCCGTTCTTCACCACCAAGGGCGTCGGCCAGGGTACCGGCCTGGGTCTGTCGACCTCCCGCACGATCGTGAAACAGCACGGCGGTTTTCTCAGCGTGTGGAGCGCACCGGGGAAGGGCACGCGCTTCCAGATCTGCCTGCCCGCGCAGCCGGGGGGCGGCGACAAACCCGCGGGCGCCGCGGCCGCCGAGTTGCCGCGCGGCGACGGCGAGATAGTGCTGGTCGTGGACGATGAAGTCGCGATTCGGGAGATCACGCGGCATACGCTCGAGGCCTTTGGCTACCGCGTGCTCCTGGCGTCGGACGGCGCCGAAGCCGTGGCCCTGTACACGCAGCACGCGGCCGAGATCGCGGTCGTGATCATGGACATGATGATGCCGGGCCTGGACGGCGGATCCGCTATCCAGGCGTTGGTCACGATGAATCCCGCTGTTCGAGTGATCGCCGTCAGCGGCGTCGCCGCCAGCAGTCAGGCGCTGCCGAAAGGTGCTGCGGGCGCGATTCACTTTCTGGTGAAGCCCTTCTCGTCCGAAACCCTCCTCCAGGCGCTGCGACAAGGACTGGCGAAAGAGCGGCAGGGGAACCTCAACCTCTTCGAGTGAGTATCGTTTCTCCGTCAGCGCAGCGTGGCAGCATCGCGCCGAAGCGCGGCTCGACGATATGATCACGCCCAGCGGTGATGATGAGGACCGGCGGAAGGGGGCGGGCCGCGCGCATCGCCAGTTGTGTCTTCGGGTGACTCACCGAACACCGCGTTGAGTTCGTGGTGGTTGGTGCGTACGCGCTGGCGTTACACGGCGCGCCACG
>JANLHE010000044.1 GCA_024653875.1 Acidobacteriota bacterium | reverse complement strand
CGTCGGGCTGATCGCGGGGATGCGGCTGGAGGGGCACCAGCGCGACGTGGACGATCTGATGCGGCACGCGAGCGCCGAGGCGCGGGCGGCGTACGGGCGGCGGAGGCTGCGACCGTGATGACGTCGACGCGGCCGTGCGACAAGACGCTGTGCGGGCGGCATGTGTTCGTGGCGCTGGGGAATCGCCGCTACCGCAAATGTCCGTGCGGTGAAGAACCGACTGCGGATGAGCGCACGGCGCTCGATGAGGGGCGACAGCTGCTGCTCATCGAGGAGCGCGCGCTCGCGGCCGCGCGGATACGGAGGGGCGCGTGAGCACGAAGGCGGCACAGATTGTGCTCGGGGTGAAGGTCACGGACGGTTCGTACGAATCGAGCATCAGCATCCCGATCATCGCGAACAAGGAACAGCGTGACGGGGCTGTCGCCCTCTGGCTCAGCATGATGAAGCAGGCGCTTGATCTCCATGCCATCGAAGCCGCCAGCGAGGAGCAGGGCGAGTGAGCACTGCCGAGGACCTGCTCGCGTTCCAGCTCCGCGCGCTCGCGCTGCCTGAGCCGGTGCGGGAGTGGCACTACGACTGGTGTTGCGAATGGTCGCGCCGCGTGCACAAGGCGTTTAACTCGCCGATTAAGCACGAGTACCGCCGTGGTCGAGCGTTCCGCGCCGACTTCGCGTACCCCGATCGCAAGCTGCTGATCGAGATCCAGGGCGGGGTGTGGACGGGACAGGCGCACGGCTCGATCAAGGGCGTGCTCGCCGATATCGAGCGGCTGAACACCGCGACGCTCGCGGGCTTCCAGATGCTGCGCTTCACGCCGGCACAGGTGGAATCGGGGGAGGCGATGGAGACGATCGAACGGGCGTTGACCAGCACGGACGCCGTGACGCCACAGGAGGGGGCGCAGCGTGCCCCACAGGGCGCAGCGGTGTCCACGGGCGACACAGATCGTGTCGGCGGTACAGGGCCGTCGTAAACGGGGAGGGAGCGATGCAAGGAACAGTCACGGTCGAGAAAACGGTCAGCGGCGAGGTCATCGCCGAGGAGCGACGCAAGATCAATATCTGGCACTGCTCCAGCTGCGGTGTGCTCTACGGCATCGACGCCGAGTACATCACGGAGCGCCAACGCGACGGCAAGGCGTTCTACTGTCCGAACGGGTGCTGCCGCTCGTACCACGAGACGGAGGCCGACCGGCTGCGTAAGAGCCTCGAACTGGAGCGGAAAGCGGTCGCGCGTACGCAGGACATGCTCAACGGCGAGCGCGCATCGCACGCGGCCACGCGCGGGCATCTGACGCGCGCGAAGCGTCGAGTGACGCGTGATGAAGTGACGGCCTACTTCAGCGACGAATGGCAGACGATGGGCGAGTCTGGACTGGACTGGCGCGCCGTGAGTGGTGGAACCATCGGCGCAGCGGTGGCGCTCGGCCAGCTTGATCGGCACCCGCTCGCGCGTCACGACCCGCGGCGTCGGGACGGGACCCAGTACGAGTACCGCCGCGCACAGGGCGGGCGCTGACGGTGTGGCTGTACTCACCGGGCCTTACGTCAGCATCGCCAGCGGCATCGGTGGACTCGACGCGGGAGTTGCCGCCGCAACTGGCGGGCGTGCTTTCACGGTGTTGTACGTTGAGCGGGAGCTCACGGCTGCCGCGGTCCTGGCAGCGCGCATGGAAGACGGCGCCCTCGATCCTGCGCCTGTTTGGTCCGACCTCCGACTACTCGACGCTCGACTCCTGCGCGGCAAGGTGGCTGGCGTCGTTGCCGGATTTCCGTGCCAGCCGTACAGCGTCGCCGGCGTCGCCGGCAAGCAGCGAGGCGAGGCCGACGAGCGCGACCTCTGGCCCGAGTGTCTCCGGGTCGTTCGCGATGCCCGACCTGACTGGTGCTTCTTTGAGAACGTGGGAGGAAGCCTTCGGGACTATGTCCGCCGCTTTGGACCAGACCTCGAACGCGCTGGCTACCGGGCTGCGGCGGGCCTCTACACGGCGGCGGAAGTCGGCGCCCCGCACGGACGCGAGCGGCTCTTCTTCCTCGCAGTGGCAGACGCCTACGGGGTCGATGATGCCGAGCCGCCGACAAGTCGGCGCGGATCACCGCGAGGCGCTGCTGCCCGATCAGGCTCGCAACTGGGCGACGCCTGCAGCCCGCGACTGGAAGGGCGTGAGCGAGAGTCAGGGCCGCGATCTGAACCGGGACGCGCGCCAGTGGGCGACGCCGACCGTGGGGAACGTGACGGGCGGGAACGCGAACAGGGGCGGCGATCGCGCGGGCGAACTGCTGCTGCCGGGGCAGGCGCAGAACTGGCAGACGCCGACCGTGACGGACGCCGCGGGGCGGAACTACACGTACTCGAGCGGGAACCACGACAAGCCGTTCGCCCCACTGACCGGCCAAGCGACTGGCCGCCCGGGCCCGGCGACGTCGACGGATGGCGCGCCGTCATCGCCGTCCGCCCCGACCTCGCGCCGGCGCTTGAATCCCGCGTTCGTGACGTGGCTGATGGGCTATCCCGAGGGCTGGCTCTCTCTCGCGCCGATCAACTGCGACTGCTCGGAAACGCCGTCGTGCCCGCACAGGCAGCGCACGCCATGACCGATCTGATGGCGCGACTGTGAACGGGCCGATCGCCAAGCGCCGGCACAGGTGGGCGCGTCGCCGGGCTGCGCGTCGCATGGAGCCGACGCCCACGAGGCGGCCGGACTTCGCGGGCGGCCATGCTACGAACCCGCGCGCGCAGGCGAAGATCCGCGACGGTGAGCGGCTGTTCTCGCGATGGCGGGGCGCAGCATGAAGACCTACGCGGACACGCTGGACGAGCAGGCGCGCGCGTCGGCGATGGTGCTGGAGTGGACGTTTGCAGATCATTGGGACGGCGCGGTCATGCGAGGGCGCTGGCTGGCGCAACAGATGCTTGAAGCGGATTCCTACTTCTGTGCTCCCGACTTCTCGACCCTTGTGGCGCAGGCCGCGCAGTTGCTGCCTACTGGAACCGGGCCAGATCGCGAGGATTTCCCCGGCGAACACGGATGGGTGACTCTTGGACGGAGCACGCTGCTCGACCGAGCCGCCACGAACGACGACCTCACTTACTCGACCGTGGTTCATGTAGAAGGGTTCTACTGGCGGGCGTGGCCCGACCACTGGTCGGCACTCACCTTCTCGGATACACAGCCGCTCGGGTGGATCACCTTCGCATATGGTGATGCGCCAAACGCGGCAGCAGGCGGAGATCTCGCGCCCAACGAGGATGACATCGCACGGTGGGTGCGGGCGCTCTGGCTGCTCACGTCCCAACGTTCGGTAACTGAGCAGTCGCAGGAGACGCCACCGCGGGCGTTCGGCAAGCGCGCAGAGCGCGCGGGCATAGTCCCCCTGATCCGTGTCATTCGTCTCCCGCGTCGCGTCCGCGAACAGGGAGCCGCCGAGCTTGGGCATGTGGACTGGCACCACCGCTGGATCGTCTCGGGTCATTGGCGTCAGCAGCCGTGGGGTCCCGAACGCAAGCGCATCCGCCCAGTATGGATCGCCCCGCACGTGAAGGGGCCAGACGACAAGCCGCTGAAGCTGCAGGCCCATCGGCTGTTCGTGGCGGAGGGAGAGGAGACGCTCGGATGACCACCACACCTGACCCGTGCACGTGCCGCGTCGATGGGCCGTTTGAGTCCGAGTGGATCGTCCGCTGCCCACTCCACGCCGCAGCCAAGCAGATGCGAGACGCGCTGGAAGCTCTCGTGATGCGCGTCCACCCACCCCTCGAAACGCACACGTACGCGTGCTCACGGCCCACTGCGCCAAACACTGACTGCGATGCCGCGTGCATCATGGTCCGTGCTGCCCTTGCAGCCGCTACTCCCACAATTGCTGTCACCACCACCATCTGCACCGAGTGCGGCTGCCTCGTGGACGACCACCGCACCACGGCGGCGATACTCGCGGATGAGCCGCAGCTCGTGAACCCGTCGACGTGCGGGGACTGCGGGGCGTGTAGCTGGGAGCCGCCCGCACGCCGATAACGCGAGAGGCGACACAGATCGTGTCGAAGCGTTACGATTGCGCGCATGAGCGGGCTTGCCCATAACCTGACGCATAAGCAGGAAACCTACGCGCTCAAGCGGTTCGAGGGTTTGAACGAGAGCGACGCGTATCGCTTCGCCTACGCCGCCGAGAACATGAAGCCCGCCACGATCTGGCGCTCGGCCCACGCCGTCGAGACAAACCCCAAGGTGTCCGCAAGGATTGCTGAGCTCCACGCCGCCACCGTCGAACGCTCCCAAGTCACGGTCGATCGCATCGTCGCTGAGCTTGCCAGCATTGCCTTTGCGGACATCCGCGACGTGGTGACGTGGGACGAGGACAACGCCTACCTCATCCCCGCGGCCGAGCTGACCCGTGCGCAGGCCGGCGTCATCCGCGAGATGAAGCAGCGCCGCGTCGTGACGCGCGGACAGAGCAATAGCGGTGGCGAGTACGAGCAGACGACCGACCAGCGCGAGGTGAAGCTGCACGACAAGCAACGCGCGCTGGAGATGCTCGGGAAGTACCTCGGGATGTTCCGCGACGAGGCGCCACCGGACGGCGACAAGCATCTGCATCTGCACTTCGAGAACCTGACTGTGGATGAGCTGCGGCAACTCGCGCGTGAGTCGCAATGACGACGGCCGCGCCGGCACGCACCGAGGCCGAGCGCGCCGCGATCCGCGTCGCTGCTGAACGCGAGCTGGTGCGCCGCGAGTTCGTCGACTTCCTCGGGTTCATGTTCATCCGCTCCGACGACCCGCTGAACCCCGTCGTGTCGAAGTGGCTGCCGTGGCCATACCTCATCGCGCAGGCGTTGTTCTGGGCACTCGGGGTATCCGAGGTCATCCTGAAAGACCGGCAACTCGGGTACTCGTGGCTCGCGGCTGCGTTTGCCGTGTTCCGTGCGCGGAACGGCGCGGCGGTGGCGGTCATCAGCAAGGGCCAACTGGAAGCGCGCGAGTTCCTCGCGAAGTGTGCGTTTGTGGAGCGGCACCTGCCGGCGCACCTGCGGACGGCGCGCGAGCGCGATATCCAGACGGACAAGATTACGTTCACCGACGCAGGCGGCGTCATCATGGCGTTCCCTTCGACGCCGGATGCCGGAGTCTCGTTCACGTTCCAGCTCGTGATCATGGACGAGGCGCACTTCCACCCGTACGCCGGACCCAACTATGCGGCGCTGAGGCCGACCGTCTCGGCTGGTGGGCAAATCATCATCCTGAGCACCGCCGACCCGGAACTCGGATCGTTCGGCTGGTTCCCTGAGATGTACTGGGCCAGCAAGCGCGGAGAGACCGGGTACGCCTCGCGGTTCGTCCCCTGGCACGTC
>JANLHE010000042.1 GCA_024653875.1 Acidobacteriota bacterium | reverse complement strand
GTCTTGAGCGCCGCCGCAGGATCCACCCGGCAGGCGATGACCGCCGCCCTGACGGTGCCTGCCATCGCGACAATCACGAACGTCGCCGCCACGACCAATACCGTCTGAACGTCCACCGCGCCGCTCCCAGGAAAGACGCCCGGCATCGTCCGCAGGGCGGCAACGCCGAGCACCAAGCCGAGGCCGAGGCCCGCAGCAATCACCAGTAGCGCGTCACCCAGGAGCCCCCGAACGATCCGACGACGACCGGCGCCTAGCGCGATCCGGACGGCGATCTCACGCCTTCGGCTGCGGACACTCTCGACGAGGCCGCCCGCCAGCGCCCCGAGAGTCAGCAGGAGCCCCGAGAGCGCCAGGCCCGACATGAGGACCGCTCGCGTCCGCTGCGGCGCCATCAAACGGTGAATCGTCTCCTCTACGACCTCGACCTCGACGCGCCCAAGTTGGTCCGTCCACATGCCCTGCACCGCCGCAGCCACCATGTCGGCGGACACCGCCTCCGAGTTCGTCCGTACGAGGATTGCACTCGCGGGAGCCCGACGCTCGACAATGGAGACGTAGGCCTGAAAGCCTGGCGCCAACTCCGGACGCCACATCCGCACATCGTCGACGACGCCGATGATCTCGTGAGGCAACCCACCGATGTCCACGGCACGCGGAAGGACGCCATCGCGCATGACGGACTGTGCCAACGTGTGGTTGACCACAACACGGAGCGGGGGCGTGCTATCACGTTCGGCGAAGTCGCGGCCTGACCGCATCCGGGCGCCGATGATGTCGAAATACCCCGGTCCGACGTGAGGAACTTCCACGCGGCTCGTCGTGTTGTCCGGCAGCTTCACCACCGTTGCGGCCCGAAACACCGAGAACGGATAGGCCATGGTCGGGACGGCATCGACAACCCCCGGCATGCGCCTGAGCGCCGCCACACTGTCCTCCACTCGTGAGAGCAGGCTGCGCTGCACGTCGCGGGGCGTGGTGCCCCACGGCAAGCGGACCACCATCAGTCTCGGTGGCGTGAAGCCGAGATCCACTTGCTGCACCGTCTGGAGACTCGTCACGGCAAGGCCGCACAGGTACAGCAAGGTCACCGCGCACGTGGTCTGTACGATCAGTACGCCGCGGGCCATCCGTCGTGCGACCGGGAGGGAGACGCCGGATGCCCCGAGTGCCTCCCGGGGGTTCCGCCAGGGAATCATCGGCACACGCACCGCGCTGATGATGATGAGCACGAGACACGCGAGTATCGAACCGGCGGCAAATGTGCGCCAGTCGAACATGAGAGTGCTGCCGCGCAGGATCTCTGGCGGGAGCCAGCGGCCAGCGGCCGCCTGAACCGGAGGCGTCAGCGCGAATGCGAACAACAGGCCTCCGAGCACCGGCACCGCCGCGTCGGCCAGTGTCTGGCGCACCAGATGCCGCCGCTCAGCCCCGAGCGCCAGTCGAATGGCTGCGTCGGACCGCTGGCGTGTGACTTGCGTCAGCCCCAACGCCGTCAGGTGCAGGACTGTTAACCCAAGCACCAGCGCCGCGCCGACCAGGAGCAGCGTCAGCGCCTGCGGTCTGGACGGAGCGTAGCGCCCGGTGAACGGCACAAGTGAGAGCGTCTCGGCCCCGAGCGGCACGGCCCCTGGACGGTCGGGTCCGCGAAGGCGCGCGATCGCAGTCAACGAGGCAAATCGGGCGTAGTTGGCACCGGTGGGCCTGGTCGCCAGTTCCCAGACGTTCGTGCCGAACGGGAAATCGAAGCCGGGTGGCATCACGCCAGTCAGCGTTCGCCGGCGTCCACCAATGTCCAACGACTTGCCCAGCGCGTCGAGCGTCCCACCGAAGCGGCTCTGCCAGAGTGACCAGGCGATCACGACTCCCTCGGGTTCGGCGTCGCTGAGCCACGTGCCCCGGGCGGGAGGCACTCCCAACACCGCCGCCAGGTTGGTGGTCGCCCTGGCGACGAACAGGCCGGGGTCGGCGGTGGACTCGCTCCCGGCGACTACGCCGCCTACAGCATCGAACGCGGGATGGCCCTGCAGTCGGTCGAGGACCGAGTGGGATACCGGACGTCCCGGCTCACTCTCGACAATGGCGAGTGTGGACGAATCCCGCACAGGCACGTCACGCAGGACGAACAGGTGGAGGGCGGAATAGAGTGCGGTATTGACTGCGAGTGCCCCGCCGAGCAAGCCCACCACGGACGCAGTGAGCCATGGCCGGCGTGCTGCGATCCGAAATGCCAGGCGCAAGTCACGCACGATGGTTACTGCCCGAAGTCCTTCACCGTAAACGGGGGGTTGACGTCAATCTGCTGTACTTCGGTGATTTGGAGATTCTTCGGATGCAAGATTGTGAGCCGGTAGGGAAACTTTACGCCTCCAACCGCCCGGTAGTCCTCGAGGCGCCACACCTGATCGGGGAACTTCTCCGCGGAGCCCGTGGCGCGCACAGGAACTATCACAGCGAGAGGCTGTCCGGAGTCCTTCGCGAACAGCAGCTTCATCGGGCTTCCACCGGGCGTCGGGAACTCCACAACGGTGCCGCTCATCCCCCCAATGGTCGCGTCTCC
>JANLHE010000039.1 GCA_024653875.1 Acidobacteriota bacterium | reverse complement strand
CGAGATCCGACGCCTCCGCCTGCGGGGGCGGGGTGGTCATGTTCTTCGGCGACTCCATCATGACGAACTGCACGTCGTCCTGCGGCCGGGGCGCCGTGTGGGGCACCATCTCGCGCGCGAACCACTGGTCGGGCATCACCAGATAGGCAATTGTCAGCGACAGGTGGACCACCAGCGACAACAGCACGCCCTCCCGCCGCGAAATCACGGGCGGAACGGTGGGCGTCTCGGGGCGGTGGTCGTCGAAATCCAGGAACATCAGGGGTCAGTTCGATTCTAGGGCAGCCGGCGGGCTACCTGGCCTTCGTCGCCACATAGAGATAGACGATGCCGAAGGTCAAAGAGACGGTGCGAACCGAGGCAAACCCGTTTTGCGTCAGCAACGAGGCAAAGGCTTCCGGCGAGGGGAACTGCTCCACCGAGGCAGGCAGGTACGAATACGCGTCCCCGTGCTTCGAAATCAGGCGTCCGACGCGCGGCAGCAGCGACTTGAAATACCAGCGATAGGCCGCCGTGATGCCGGGGATGCGCGGGAAGCCGAACTCGAGCACCGCGAGGCGCGCACCGGGCCTGAGCACACGGGCGAACTCGCGAATCGCGTGCGCGGGCTCCAGCACGTTGCGAATGCCGAACGCGACCATCGCCGCATCGAACCGCGCGTCCGGCAGCGGCACGCGGGTGGCGTCTCCGCGCACCAGGTGAATGCGATCGGCCAGGCCCGCCTTGCGGATCTTGACCAGGCCCAGGCGCAGCATCTCGCCGGCAAAGTCCACGCCCACCACGTCGCGCGCGCGGCCCGCCGGCGAGGTCAGGGCTTCCACGGCGAGGTCGGCCGTGCCGGTGCACATGTCGAGCACGTCTTCGGTGCCTGTCAGCGCCAGTTCGCGCACGGCGCGCGCGCGCCACCGCCTGTCGAGCCCGACGCTGAGCAGGTGATTGAGTCGATCGTACCGGTGCGCAATCGAGTCGAACATCCCCGCGATGCGCGCGGGGGCTTTGGAGGTGGAAACCACTACTCCCCTTTCCATGGGGCGAACAGGTGCTGGTCGAACCCCAGGCCGTTGAGAATCTTGCCGGCGACGAAGTCCGTCAAATCGTCGATCGTCCGGGGCTTCTGGTAGAACGCGGGCATGGCGGGCAGAATCATCGCGCCGGCCTCGGCGGCCGACACCAGGTGGCGCAGCGCGGGCAGGCTCATCGGCGTTTCGCGCGGGACGAGGATGAGCGTGCGCCGCTCCTTGAGCATCACGTCGGCCGCGCGCTCGATCAGGCTGCGCGAGAGCCCGAGCGCCACGCCGGCCAGCGTCTTCATCGAACACGGCACGATCACCATGCCGCTGCAGCGATGGCTCCCGCTGGCGAGGCTCGCGCCCAGGTCCTTGTTGCTGTGCACCACGAAGGTGCCCTGGCGCACGCCGGGGCCGTACTTGAGTTCCAGCAGGTCCTGCAGGCGATCGACCCGGGCGTCCGCGCCCAATTCGTCCATCAGCAGGCGTTTGCCGTAGTCGGAGAAGACGATCTCCAGGTGGCAGCCCGCCTCGAGCAGCGCGGCGATCGTCCGCACCGCATAGATCGCGCCGCTGGCGCCGGTGACGCCGACGGCGATGTGGGGACGGGGCGATGCGGGCGTGGTCATAAGTACAAATCCGCGGCCGTGGTCGCCAGATACAGCAGGCCCACCCAGCCATTGAGGTCGAACGCAAACTTGACCTGCGACAGGTCGTCGGCCCGCACCAGCGACTGCTCGTAGATCAGCAGCATCGCGACACCGGCGACGCCCGCGGTGTAGATCATCCCCAAGTCCGCCGCCACGCCGAGCGCGGCGAGGCTGACGACCGCAAGCACGTGCATGGCCCGGGAAATCACCAGGGACCGCTCGACGCCGAAGCGCACGGGGATCGAGTGTAGCCCCTCGCGCCGATCGACCTCCAGATCCTGGCAGGCATAGAGCACGTCGAATCCGCCGACCCACGCGCCGATCGCGAGCCCCAGCAGCCACGGCTCCCAGCCGCCGCGGCCGCCGGCCGCCAGCCATCCACCCACGGGCGCGACGGCCATCGCCAGGCCGAGGAACAGCTGCGTGTAGAACGTGAAGCGCTTCGCCAGCGAATACCAGAACACGATGGCCAGGGCGACCGGCGAGAGGGCCAGACAGACCGCGCCCAGGTGCCACGTCGCGTAGACAAACGCGGCCGACGAGACCGCCACGAACGCGATGGCTTCGCGCCGGCTCATGCGGCCCCGGGGCAGCTCGCGGATGGCCGTGCGCGGGTTGCGCGCGTCGTACTCCGCGTCGGCCAGGCGGTTGAAGCCCATCGCCGCGCTGCGCGCGGTCACCATCGCCGCGACGATCCACCACGCCCGGGTCCAGTCCCAGGGGACGACCTGGGTGGCGAGCAGGGCGCCGACCAGTGCAAACGGCAGGGCGAACACCGAGTGGCTGATGCGAACGAACGATGCGTAGGTGCGGAGGCGGTGGAGCATTCAGCTGGGCTCAGGCGTCCAGCCACGAGATCGCGGCAGCGGGAACGCCACTGACCAGATATTCTTCCACATCCCCTGCGCGCGCCCCGACGCCGGCCGGCAGGGCCACCGAGACGAGCTCGGCGCTGCGCCCGGGCGCGATGGTGCCGTACTGCTGGCCGAAGCCCAGCGCCTCGGCGCCCACGCGGGTCGCGCTGTCGAGCAGGCGGGCCGCATCCACCTCGGGCGCGAGCCGCCGCAACGCGGCCAGTTCGTCGAACATGTTCAGCGAGTCGGTGGAGGCGAGGCTGTCCGTGCCGATGGCCACGGCCACGCCCGATCCGTAGAAGCGCGAGACCGGCGGCACCCCGCCGCCCACCCAGACGTTGCTGCGCGGGCAGGTCACCACGACGGCGTCGGCCGCCCGCGCGCGGTCCAGGTCTTCCAGCGTGAGGTGGACGCCGTGCACCAGCAGGGTGCCCGGCAGCAGATACCCGATGTTCTCCAGGAACTCGACGGCGCCGCAGGCCGGCACCTTCCACGCCGCGTTCCAGACGCCGAGGGTCTCGAGCATCTGGCGGATGGGTCCCCGGCCGGTGTGGAGAAACTCCATTTCCTCGTGGGACTCGGCCAGATGGACCGCCAGCGGCGCGCGCCCCTCGTGGCGCGCGGCGATTTCAGTGAACAGGGCCGGCGCCGTGGAGTAGGGCGCGTGCCCCACCACCCCAAAAAAGACGTCGGGTGTCTTTTTCGACGTAAAAGACACCCGACGTCTTTTTTCGTCGGCCTCGGCGATCCGGTGCCAGGCGTCACGTACCAACCCGGCCGGATCGACCGGGTTGAACCCGAGGATTTCGTGGAACACCGTGGCGTCCATGCCTTCCATGGCCAGGATCGGGGCAGAAATCAGGGTATTCGAGACATCCCCCACCAGCGAGGTCCCGGTGGCGCGCATCTCGCCGATGGCCCGGGTCACGCCTTCGGTCACCTCGGTACTCTCCGCGGCCGGCCCGGTACGTCGCACCGCCAGCAGGGTCTGGATCCAGTCGTCCATGGAGTCCGCCGGGGGGACCTTGCCGGCCATCCAGGTCAATTCCAGGTGGGTGTGGGCGTTCACTAGGCCCGGCAGGAGCGCCACGTTCCCCAGGTCCCGGGCCTCGACGGGCGGCCGGCCCTGGCCGACGGCCACGACCTGCCCGTCCTGAAATGTCACCCAGCCGTCCCGCAGGGGCGGTCCGCTGATGGGCAGGACCCACCCGGCGCGTACCGCGGAAAAGACGTCGGGTGTCTTTTGGAAAACGACCTCAGAGGTCGGTTCGGTGTCAGGCGACCGAACCGACCTCTGAGGTCGTTTTCCAGGAGACACCCGACGTCTTTTCTGGGGGGTCACGCGCGGCCGCGGGCTCGGCGGCCTGCCGCCGAGCGCGCCTCATACGCGCGCAGATCGTCGGCTTCACCCGCGCGGCCGTCGTTGCGCGCCACCGCCAATTCCAGCATCCGGGGCACGTCGCGCTCGCGGAACACCGGATCGCCGAGCAGCTCGTAGTGCATGTTCCGGCGCTTGGGCACGAACCCGGCGCTCTCGATGTTGCGCACCACCTCGAACTCGTCCATGCAGTACTCGGCCCCGGCCGCGCGCACGACGTTTTCCTCGATCATCACCGAGCCCATGTCGTTGGCGCCGTAGGCCAGGCTCAACTGCCCCACCTTGCCGCCCTGCGTGACCCAGGACGACTGCACGTTGTCGAAGTTGTCGAGCACCAGGCGCGAGAGCGCCAGCGTGCGCAGGTAGTCGATGCCGGTGGCTTCCTCGCCCCCCAGCTCGGTATGTTCGGGCTGGTAACTCCAGGCGATGAACGCGGTGAAGCCGCCCGTCTCATCCTGCAGATCGCGCAGCCGGAACATGTGTTCCAGCCGCTCCTCCGCCGTCTCCACGGTTCCGTACATCATGGTCGCCGTCGTCCGGAGGCCGGCGCGGTGCGCCTCGCGCATGACGCCGAGCCACTCATCGGCGGTGGCCTTGTTGTAGCAGTTGAGGAGCTTGCGCACGCGGTCCACGAGGATCTCCGCGCCGCCGCCGGGAATGCTGTCGAGGCCCGCGGCAATCAGCCGCTGGATCACCTCCGGCACGGACAACTGCGACAACCGCGTGATGTGAATCACCTCGGGCGGCGACAGCGCGTGCAGCCGGAACGCGGGATACCGCGCCTTCACCTGCCGGAACAGATCCTCGTACCACTCAAGGGGAATGTCGGGATTGTGGCCGCCCTGCAGCAGCAACTGTCCCCCGCCCAGCGCGATCGTCTCCTCGATCTTCGCGAAGATCTCGTCGAAGCCCAGCGTGTACCCTTCGGAGGATCCGACGGGACGATAAAACGCGCAGAACTTGCAGCGCGCGACGCACACGTTCGTGTAGTTCACGTTGCGGTCGATGATGTAGGTGACGACGCCTTCGGGGTGTTTGCGCTGGCGCACCCGATCGGCCAGGTGCCCCAGCAGCGAGGTGGGCGCCTGGAGATAGAACTCCAGCGCCTCGTCGCGGGTCAGCCGCCCTCCGGCGGTCAGTTTGTCTGTGATGGCAGCGACACTCATGAACGGCCCTTCCAAATGCTACTTCAACCCGGCGCCGGCCGAGGCCCGCGCGCGCGTCACCCGCCAGGCGATCACCCACGCGATGGCCAGCAGCCCCGCGGCCAGCAGGAACGGCGCGCCCGGCAGGTGCCAGTCGGCGTGCGGCCCGATGAACTCGGCAAACGTGACGGTGAACAACGCGGGCGCGAAGATGCCGGTCATCCCCATGAAGCTGCTGTTGATGCCCTGCAACTGGCCCTGCTCCGCTGCCGTGACGTGGCGCGTCATCAACCCCTGCGCGGACGGGCCGTACAGGCCCATCAGGCCGAAGATCGGGATGCCGAGCCAGAACCCGGCGCCGGTCTCAGCCATCGCGTAGATGACGTAGCCCACCGTGCCGAAGGCCAGGCCCGTGAGCAACATGCGCCGCTCGCCAAACCGCGCCACCATCGGCCGCACCAGACCGCCCTGCACGATGATGCTCGTGACGCCGACGCCGGCCAGCGTGAGCCCGGTGGCGCGGGCATCCCACCCGTAGCGATAGCTGCCGTACAACACGAACACGCTCGGCAACACGTGGTGCGCCAGGTGATAAAACACGGTCACCGCGGCGAGGCCGAAGAGCTCATGGTGCGATCGCAGCAACCGCAGCGACCCGAGGGGGTTCACGCGCCCCCACGAGAACTGTCTGCGCCGCTCGGGCGGCAGGGACTCCGGCAAGACGAAGTAGCCGTAGGCCGCGTTGACCAGCGCCAGGCCGGCCGCCACCCAGAACGGCAGTCGCGGGTCGATCGCGCCCAGCACGCCGCCCAGCGCCGGCCCCAGCACGAACCCGAGACCAAACGCCGCGCCCACCACGCCGAACCCGGCCGCGCGTTTCTCGACAGGGGTGACGTCCGCGATGTACGCGCCGGCCGTCGCGAAGCTCGCGGACGTCACGCCCGAGAGGATGCGGCCCAGGAACAGCCAGACCAGCGTGGGGGCCAGCGCCATGAGGACGTAGTCGAGCCCGAGCCCGAGGCACGACAGGAGGATGACCGGCCGACGGCCCCAGCGGTCGGACAACGCGCCCAGAATCGGCGCGAAGACAAACTGCATCATGGCCCACGCGGTGCCGAACACGCCGAACACCGTGGCCGCCCGCGCCGTGTCGCCGCCAAGGAAATCCTCGACGAGCATCGGCAGCACGGGAATGATGATCCCGAGCGCCAGCACGTCGAGCACGACCGTGATGAAGATGAAGATGACGGCGGCGCGCCGAGGGCCGGCGGTGGTCATCCCCGTGCCGCCCCGTCCAGCGCGAACATCCGCGGCTCGGCCGCCGCGCCGATGAGGCCCAGCGCCTCGGCTTCGCGATAGTAGGTGCGCACCCCGGCGAGCATGCGCTCGGTCAGGTCGAACTGGATGTTCTCGCGCAGGTACCGGCGCGCGAGCGCGCGATGCTGCGGCGCGGCCGCCACGTACGCGTCGGCAAGCGCATCGGACATCGTCACGCCCGCGGCCTTGGCGCCCCGCACGCGTTCGACGGCCGCGGGCGTCAGGGCATCCGCCCGCCCGGCCCAGAAAGCCCAGACAAACGGCAGCCCCGTCATGGCGGTCCACGCCTCGCCGAGGTCGATCTTCTCCACCGCGCCCTGCCCGATCGCGCGGTGATCCGTAAACATCGCCGGGTCCCCGATGAGCAGCGCCGCGTCGTGGCCGGCCAGCATCGAGGCCAGGTCCGGCGCATGGCGCTCGAACGCCGGCGCAATCTCGAACCGCCGGGCGCACAGGATGCGCGTGAGCACCACGGACGTGCGCGAACTGGTGTCGAGCGCGATGGTGCGAATCTCGCGCACCGGCACCGTGGTGAACAGCGCCACCGAGGCCACCGGTCCCTCGGACGCGATCGACACGCCGGGCACCACGCGGTCGTCCGGCCGGTCGTTGTAGGCGATGGTGGGAATCAGCCCGAGGTCGATCTCGCCCGCGTCGAGCAAGGCCGCGCAGACCGCCGGCGGGTCGAACCGCAGCGTGAACTGCGGATCCGCATCGCCACCCAGCCCGTGCACCAGCGGCCGGCAGTTGAGGTAGTTCACCGAACCAAGGCGGGTCTTCGGCGTCACGACGCGCGCTCGAACCGGCCGTTTCTCGCCACGGGCGTCGCATACGCCGCGGTGATCTGGCGCGCGATGTCCTCCGCGGGGCTGCGGCGGTGCCCCAGTCCAAGCGTGTCGATCGCGGGCACGTTGTCGATGTCATCCGCGCCGTAGGCGATCGCCACCTGCGCGAGCTTCGGTCCGTACATCCCCCAGTCCACCTGGATGGCCGGCACGGCGGCGCACACCAATCGCGCCACCGCAATCGTCCGGACGTCGTCGTACCCGGTGGAGGGCGCGCCGGCCTCGTCGAATCGCGGCAACGGCGCGAAGGCGCGCAGCGCCGACGTCTCGGCCTGCAGGGCCGCCACGCGTTCGATGCACATCAGGCGGGCGGCGACGGTGGCCGCGTGATCCACGGTGGCCCGCAGCACCTGCAGTCCGCCGTGATTCAACGCGCGCACCAGCTCCGCGGCGTCCGCACACACATCCACGGGCAGGAACGCCACGCCGCTCAGCCCGGCGTCCCGCAGGCGCGCGGCCATGTCCGCCAGCACGAGGTGATCGCCACCCGCCAGCGCGAGCAGGTCCGCGGCCGAGAATCCGGTCACCGGCACGCTGCCGGCGACCGCCGCCACCGCGCGCACCTGCGCGCACGCGGCCTCGATGGACGCCGGACGCGTCGTGATGCGAATCTCCCGCGCGCCGCCCAGGTCGCCCGGGACGGCATCGGTATCAACGACGAGCACCTGACCGTAGGTCACGGTCGAGCCATGATGCGCCCGGCGCGCCAGTTCTCCGAGGACACCGACGCTCACCAGATCCGGGCACGCCAGCACGCGCTCCGCCTCGTCGTGGGTCAGCGGGTGGCCCGCCGCGGCCTTTGCTTCCAGATCGTTCACCATGCTCACATCACCGGCACGCCGCCGGCCTCCCGTTCGTTCGCTTGAATCGCCTCGGCCACGCGCGTGGCCAGCGCCAACGCGCGATACCCGTCGCGGCCGGTCACGCGCGGCGCCCGGCCTTCACGAATCGCATCCACAAAATCCTGCAGTTCACGGCCCAGCGGTTCGCCCTTGGCCACCGGCACGGCGCCGCCTTCGATCCCGGGTCGCTCCCCGTCGCGCGGAACAATGCGGTAGGCCTCGAGTTCCTGTTCGCCGTAGTCCACCGACACGTACAGATCCCGCTGGAAGAAGCGCACCTTCCGCACGCGATCGCGGCTGATGCGGCTCGCGGTCAGGTTCACCGTGCAGCCCGACGCGAACTTCAGCCGCGCGTTGGCGATGTCCACCTTGGGCGAGAGCACCGGCACGCCGACCGCGTCCACCCGCACCACCTCGGAGCGGTCAATGGCGAGCACGATATCGAGGTCGTGGATCATGACGTCGAACACGACGTCGATGTCGAGGCTGCGCTCGGGAAATCCGCTCAGCCGGTGCACCTCGATGAACCGTGGCGCCAGCACGAGCGGGATGGCCGCCGCGACGGCCGGGTTGAAGCGTTCCGTGTGCCCCACGGCCAGCACGCGGCCCGCGCGGTCGGCCAGGGCGAGCAGTTCTTCGGCCTCGGCGAGCGTGGCCGTCATCGGCTTCTCCACCAGGACGTGCACGCCAGCGTTCAGGAACTCCCGCGCCACCCGGAGGTGATCCACCGTCGGCACGGCGATGCTGACCGCGTCCACCTTCCCCAGCATGTCGCGATAATCGGACAGGGCCTCGGCGCCGGAGGCCGCCGCCGCCGCGGCCGCGCGATCCGCGGACGTGTCCGCCACGGCCACCAGCCGCGCCCCCGTGGCCGCCGCCAGCAGGCGCGCATGATGGCGCCCCAGATGGCCCACGCCCACCACGCCCACGCGAATGGTCCGCTCCGGTGTCACCGCGTTCTCCCCACGACCACCACGCCCGCCGCGTTCGCGGCGTCCAGAAACGCCGCGCCATCGAGCACCAGCGTCTTGCCGGCGTCAATCGACAGCGCGTCGGCGCCGGCGGCCTGCATCGCCGTGATGGTCGCCACGCCCACCACCGGCACGTCAAAGCGCATGTCCTGCCTCGGCTTGGCCACCTTCACCACCCGCGCGCCCGCCCCGGCCAGGGCGCCCGCGCGCGCGACCGCGGCGTCGGTGCCTTCCATCGCCTCCACCGCCACCACCGCGCGGTCCTTGACGATGATGGTCTGGCCGATGTCGAGTCCGGCGACGGCGTCGGCCACCTGATACCCGAACGCGAAGTCCGCCAGCATCGCCTCTGTCGGCGCGGTGCGCGTCAGCACGCCCGGCGCCGCGAGCAGATCGGACAGCAGTTCGGTGGAGTCCATCAGCGTGATGCCGTGGTCCTTCAGCACGTCGGCAATCGCGGCAATCAGCGCGTCGGTGTTCTTCGACGTGAGGCGTGTCAGCACCGACAACAGGGTCAGGTCCGGCAGGACGCCGCCGAACAGCTTGGTGTGTTTGACCTGGCCGGCCATGATGGCGCGCGTGACGCCAGCGGCCTTGAACGTCTTGATGCAGGCGCCCAGGTGCCCCAGCGGGATCCACGTCCACTGCACCCGGCCGAGGTCGCGGGCCAGCGCCTCGAGCTCCGGAAACGCCTCGCCCTCGACGGCCACCACCACCACGTCGTGGCCCAGCTGCCGCGCGGCGCGAAGGATCAGGAAGGGAAACGTGCCGTTCCCGGCAATCAGGCCCAGCGGCATCAGGGGATCTTACTCCCCGTCGCCCTCATCCCCGGACTTGCGGGACGGCCGCCGGAGGATGACGCCGCGCGTGCCGGCGTTGCGGATGAAGTCCACCAGATACTGCACTTCCGGCGCGGCCAGCGCGGGATCGCCTTCGATCAATTCCAGCGCGCGGCTGGTGTTGTGCTGAATCAGGTGGCGGTACGCGCGGCGGAGTTTGCCAATCAGCTCGCGCGAGAAGCCGCGGCGCTCCAGGCCGATCGAGTTGAGGCCATAGATGCGCGCCCGGTTCCCCACGGTCTTGGCGTACGGCAGGGCGTTCCGCGTCACCACGGTGTAGCCGCCGATGAAGGCGAACTTCCCGAGGCGGCAGAACTGGTGCACGCCGGAAAACGCGCTGATCGTCACCCAGTCTTCCACGGTGACGTGCCCGCCCAGCGTGGCGGCATTGCCGAAGATGGTGTGATCCCCCACGTGGCAGTCGTGCGCCACATGGGAATACGCCATGAAGAGGTTGTGGCTGCCGATGCTGGTGACGCCGCCGCCGCCGGCCGTGCCTCGGTGAATCGTCACGAACTCGCGAAACACGTTGTGGCTGCCGATGGTCAGGCGCGTGGGCTCGCCCTTGTACTTCAGGTCCTGCGGCGCCAGGCCGATGGACGCGAACGGGAAAATTTCCGTGTGTTCGCCGACATCGGTCCAGCCGTCGATGACGACCGAGGCGCCGATGCGGCAGCGCGGGCCGATGGTCACGCGCGGCCCGATGGTGGCGTACGGGCCGATGACCGCGCCCTCGCCCACGACCGCGCCCGGATGAATGACGGCGGTCGGATGGATGCCCTCGTCCGCCGGCTCGACGACCAGCACCAGTTCGGCCTCGGCCACCACCTGGCCCTCGGTGGACGCCACCGCGGCGGCGCGCACGAGGTTCCCGCGGCGCGCGCCCAGGCGCACGTCCAGTTCCAGGCGATCGCCCGGCACCACTTGTTTTCGAAATTTGGCGCGATCCACGCCGCGCAGGGTCACCCGGCGGCCGCTGGAGGGGTCCGCCTCGAGCAGGAGCAGCGTGGCGACCTGCGCCAGGGACTCGATCATCAGCACTCCCGGCATCAGCGGCGTGCCCGGAAAGTGTCCCTGGAAAAACTCTTCGTTGACGGTGACGTTCTTGACGGCCACCATCCGCGCCCCGGGGTCGTGCGTCAGGATGCCGTCCACCAGAATTGACGGGTAGCGGTGCGACAGGCGATCGAGGGCGGCGAGATTCATCAGGGGAATCGAGAATCTGGAATCTGGAATCTGGAATCGCGGAATCGGGGAATCGGGGAATCGGGCGAACCCGACTCCCCGACCGTGTCCATCGGACTACTTCTTGGCCGCGTACTGGGCGTCCACGCGCTTGACGAGCTCCGGCGAGAGGTTGAGCCCCGGGAACACGTAGACGGCGCCGCTGTCAGCCACGTTGAAGACCGCGTGCAGGTTCTTCTCCTTCGCCATCGCCTCGAGAATCGGCAGCACCTTCTTCTCGAAGTCCGCCAGCAGATCCGCCTGCAGGGTCTGCAGTTCCGACTGGGCTTCCTGCTGCTTGAAGTTCAGCTCGCGCCCCAGACGGTCGATGTCCTTGGCCAACTGCGCGGCCACCACTTCGCTGAGCAACGCCGACTGGGTCTGCTGCTTGGTCTGGGCTTCCTTCAGCTTGGTGTTGAGCGCCGTCAGCTCGCCTTCGAGCTTCTTGGACAACGCCTCCATCTGGGTCGAACCCGACTTTCCAAGGTTGGACTGGGCCACCACCGTCTGGAGATCCACAAAACCAATCTTGGACTCGACCGGGAACGGCGGCTGCACCGGCGCCGCGGGCGGCTGTGCCGGAGCCGCGGCGGGCGGCGGGGTCTGCTTGGTGGGGGGTGGCGCAACCTGTGCGAACGCGCTGCCTGCCACGAGGACGGCCAAAAGGGCCATAGTGATCGTCTGTCTGCTCATGAGTGGTCTCTACCTGAACCTTTCCGAAAGAAACGATAACGTAGAACGTGCCGCCAAGGCCAGCACGTCGAGTACACTAGGGGCCATGCGCCGTGCATTGTTAACACGCACATTTCCGACCCGCTCCCAGCTGATGCGGAGCCTTGCCGCCCTGGCCGTCGTTGCCGCAACCGTCGCCTGCGACGACCCCGGACCGACGGCCCCAACTGACCCCACCCCGGTGGCGGCCACCTTCACCGAGACGTTCTCAGGCACGCTGCCCCGGAACGGCGCGATCACCTTCCCGTTCACCGCGCTGGCGGCCGGGAGCGCCACGGCCACGCTGGCCGACCTCGGGCCGGACAGCACCATCGCCCTCGGGTTCGCCATGGGCACCTGGAACGGCCAGTCCTGCCACCTGGTCATCTCCAACGACGACGCGCTGCAGTTCACGACCATCACCGGCTCGGTCGGGTCGAGCGGCACGCTGTGCCTCCGCATCTCCGACATCGGTCGCGTGGCGACCACCGCGACGTTCACGCTCACCGTCGTACACCCGTAACAATCAGGACCTCTGAGGTCGTTTCCCGGCAACACCCAAGGAAAACGACCTCAGAGGTCTTTCACTAGAACGTCGTCCCGACCGCGAAGCGGAAGGTGAACTTCGGCTGCCGCTGCAGCTGGTTGTTGAACACCTGGCCGCGCTGCGGGTTGTACGCGAAGATCA
>JANLHE010000028.1 GCA_024653875.1 Acidobacteriota bacterium | reverse complement strand
CCCAGGCCGGCTGGGCCATCTTGGCCGCCAGGCCTTCAAACTCGCCCCGGCGGATGTCCTCGAGATTGCGCCGCGCGGGCGAGGTGGCGGCCTCCTCATACAGGTACGTGGGCAATTGATGCCGCTCGGCCACGGTGGCGGCCAGATCGCGGGCCAGCGCGACACAATCGGCCATGGTGGCGTCCTTGATGGGCACGAAGGGCACCACGTCGACGGCGCCGAGCCTGGGGTGTTCGCCGGAGTGGGTGCGCAGGTCGATCGATGCCAGCGCGGCGTCGAAGAGCGCCAGCGCGCCCGCGCGCACCTGGGCGGGGGTGCCGGCGAAGCTGTAGACCGCGCGGTGATGCGTCGCGTCCGGCTTCACGTCCAGCAGGTGCGCGCCGGCGTCCGTGATCGCGCGCGCGCAGGTGTCAAGCACGTCCTGGCGGCGCCCTTCGCTGATGTTGGCGATGCATTCGATGAGGGCCATGAGGCTTGAGTTCTATCACAGCGCGGGAGGCTTTCGGCGTGCCCGGGACGGGGGGGGGCTTGTACTTCGGATCGCAGGTCGCTATAATCCCCGACGAAGCAGGATGACCGATCCGAAGCGCCTCCACTCGTCGACGATCGATACCGGGAGTGCCGGCAAAGACAGTCGTGTGGACGCCCTCCTTGTCGAGGGGCTGGATCGCTACTTCCACGGACAATTCGAAGAGGCCATCCACCTGTGGACGCGGGTGTTGTTCCTCGACCGCACCCATGCCAGCGCGCGCGCGTACATCGATCGGGCGCGCGGGGCCCTCGCCGAGGGGCAGCGCCACGCCGAGGAGGCGCTGCAGCAGGTGGCCACGCTGCTCGCGCAGGGGCGCGCCGCCGAGGCGCGGCAGCAGTTGCAGCAGGCCGCCCTCACGCTGGGTGAAGACGAGCGCACGGCGGCCTTGCGCGCGCGCGTCGAGCGCCTGGATCGCGCCTCCGCCGGGGGGCCGCGGATTCGCGCGGCCGTGGAGCCCGGGCCGGCGCCCTGGCGGCAGTGGTTTTCCGATCGCCTGACGCTGCGGGTGTGGCTCGGGGCCGCCGTGCTGGTGGTGGCCGCGGTGGGATTGACCAGCCGCGGGGTGCAGGAGCGTCTGGGCGTGGGCCTGACGCCGGCGCCGCCCGTGTCCTCAATCACCCCGGAGCCGGTGACGGTGCTGACCAGCGCGGATGTGGCGCTGGTGCGGGCGCGCACGTTGTTCGCTCGCGGGCGCCTGGCCGAAGCCCTGCGCGCGCTCGATCGCGTGGGGCCTGAACAGGCCGCCCGCGCAGATGCCGATACGTTACGTGTGGATATTCAGCGTCTCCTGCTGGCGGCTGCCGGCCAGGGGCGGGTGTCCGGAGACGGAAGGCAGGGACCGCGATGAGATGCACCAAGTGCCACTACCTGAGCTTTGAGCCGGAGGCGCGCTGCCGCAACTGTGGCCACGACTTGTCGATCGACGATCTCCGCATGCCGGATCTGCCGCTGACCGATCCGGAGCCCGACGACGATCCGCTCGCGGACTTTGACCTGGCCGAAGCCCCGATCGCCGGACTGGGGACCGCGACCGCGGTCCTGGCGCCACCCCGTTCATCGGCGGCCACGGCCGTCGCGCTGGCGCCTGCGCGCGTGACCTCCGAACTGCCGTTGTTTGTCCGCGAGATGCCTGACGACGAGGCACCCGATCCCGAGCCCATGGTGCGGGTGCCGTCGCGTCCGCGTGCGCCCATTGCCGTGCGAAAGACGACGCCGGATCCGGCGCGGCTGCGGGCGAAGTATGCGATGCCTGTCCCGCACGAGCGCGACTTGCTCGACGAGGCGGACGCGGTGGTGGCGTCGCCCCGGATGACGCCGGTGCCCCCGCCGCGGTGGATCAGTGAGCCCACGCCTGATCCGCAGCCGGCTGTCTGGCCGCAACCCGTGGCTGCGCGCACGCGGCTGGCCGCGGCGGCGATTGACGCAGCCGTGCTCGGCACGATTGGCGCGGTGATCACCGCCCTGACGCTCCGGATGGTCAATGTCCCGATTGGCGGGTTCGGCCTGCTGGCGGCCGTGCCGCTGGCCGGGTTCGTGCTGCTGATCGCGGCCGGGTATCTCCTGATGTTCACGGCCGCGCAAGGCCAGACGCTGGGCAAGATGGCGATGGGGATCCGCGTGGTCGGCACCTCGCTGGACGCCGGCATCACCGACCGCGTCACGCTCTCGCAGGCGGCCGTGCGCGCGGTGGCCGCGCTGCCGTCGGTACTGGTCCTGGGCGCCGGATTCATTCCCGCGCTGGTGGGACCCGGTCTGGCGGTGCACGACCGCATCGCGCACACGCGCGTGGTTCGTTTGTGAGCGGATCGATGGTGAGCCGCCTGGGCGTGGCCATCGCCACGGTGGGCGGCGCGGGGTTCTTTCCCGTGGCCCCTGGCACGGTGGGGTCGGCCGTGGGCGTCGTGATTTACATGTTGACCCGGAGCTGGTCCGCACCGGCGCAGGCCGCGCTGCTGGCCGGCATCATCGTCGTCGGGATCTGGGCCGGGGACGTGACCGCGAAGGCGCTCAACCGTGAGGATCCCGGGCCGGTCGTCATTGACGAAGTGGCCGGCCAACTGGTCACGTTGTTCCTCCTTGGTGTGGGGTGGACGGGCGCCATCGCCGGGTTCTTTCTCTTCCGCGTGCTCGACATCATCAAGCCGCCGCCGGCGCGACAACTCGAGCGGCTGCACGGGGGACTGGGCATCATGGCCGATGATCTCGCGGCCGGGGTGTACGGCTGGGCGCTGTTGTGGATCCTCATGCGGTACTGGCCAGCCGGTTGGTGGCCAGGCGCGTGGTAGCCCCGTCGCCGCGGGCCGCCGAAATCCTGGCGATCGGCAGCGAGTTGTTGACGCCGTTTCGCACCGACACGAACTCCCTTTACCTCACCGCCAAACTCAACGAACTCGGCCTCGATGTCGTCGGCAAGGCCATCGTGGCCGATGACCGCGCCCTTGTGGAGTCCGCGCTGCGCGGCGCGCTCGCGCGCGCCGACGTCGTGGTGACGACAGGTGGACTGGGACCCACCGATGACGACCTGACCCGTGACGCGATTGTGGCCGTCGCCGGCGTGGAGGCCGATGAAGACCCGATGGTGGTGGCGGCGATCGAGGCGCGGTTCGCGCGACGGGGCCTGCACATGCCGGCGATCAACCGGCGCCAGGCCCAGGTGCCGCGTGGCGCCACGGCGCTCGATAACCCGAACGGTACCGCACCCGGCCTGTGGCTGGAGATTGGCGGCAAGATCGTGATCGCGCTGCCGGGTCCGCCTCGTGAACTCCAGCCGATGTATGAAACCCACGTGCAGGCGCGGCTGGGTGCCCGCACCGGCCGGATGGTGCTGCGGCGCCGCACGCTGAAGATCGCGGGCCGTGGCGAGTCGCATGTGGAGGAGTTGGCGCAACCGGTGTACGCGCCGTGGCGCGATGCCGATCCCGTGATCAGCACCACCATCCTCGCGGCGCCCGGGCAGGTGGAACTGCATCTCTCGGCGCAGGGTGACGATCCCGCCCGTCTGGATGCGGCCCTGGACGCCGGTGTGTCCGCGCTGCAGGCGGCCCTGGGCCCCATCGTGGTCAGCGTGGACGGCAAGAGTCTGGAAGAGGTGGTCGGGGCTCTGCTGCTGGAGCGGGGCCTGATGATCGCGGCCGCCGAGTCCTGCACGGGCGGCCTCATGCTGGGCAAGATGACCGACGTGGCCGGCAGTTCCGGTTGGGTGGCCGGTGGGGTGGTGGCGTACGCCAACGCGGTCAAGGTGGAGCAGCTTGGCGTGCCGGCCGATCTGATCTTCGAGCACGGGGCGGTGAGCGAGCCGGTGGCCGCCGCCATGGCCGCCGGCGTGCGGGACCGTCTGCAGGCCGGAGTGGGCGTGGGGATCACGGGCATCGCGGGGCCCACCGGGGGAACCGACG
>JANLHE010000020.1 GCA_024653875.1 Acidobacteriota bacterium | reverse complement strand
CGCGCGGCAAGGACGCGCGCGCCCGGGCCCAGCGCGCCGATGGCCGCAATCGCCACGTCCTCGCTGGCGTCCGCCAGCGCGGACGTGGCCGTCGGGAGGACGCGGCTGTCGCCGATCGCCTCCAGCGCCTCGAAGGCGGCCGCGCGCGCGGCCACGCCGCGCGCGGGGTCGCCGGCGATCGCCAGCAGCGGCGAGATGGCGCGCGGGCCGATCACGGCCAGCCGCGCCACCGCCAGATCGCGGCGCTGGGCGTCGCCGCCGGTGAGTTCGGTGACGAGGCGCGCGACGTCGGCGGCGGACGAGGGGTGTATGGACATAGGGTCGGCTGAATACACAAAGGGCCGGAGCGGTTATCGCTCCGGCCCTTTGATGGTCACATGGGTGCCGGGGGCGCGGCTACTGGAGCCGCACGACCAGCGCCGCCCGGCGGTTGAGCCGGCGGGTTTCCTCACGCGCGTTGTCGTGCTTCGGCCGCTCTTCGCCAAAGCTGACCACGCGGAGGCGGTCGGGGTTGACGCCGCGCGAGTTCAGGTACTCGCGGACGGCGGTGGCGCGGCGCTCACCGAGGGCCAGGTTGTACTCGGCCGTGCCGATGTTGCACGTGTGGCCTTCAATCTCCAGGCGCAGCGCCGGGTTGGCCTGCATCGCGGCGATGGCGTCGTCGAGGATGCGCAGCGCATCGGCGCGCAGCGTGTACCGGTCGAAGTCGAAGTGCACGTCCTCGAACTGGTATTCCTTCACGACGGGCTGGACCACCTGGATGGTGACCGAGGCCGACGCGGACGCGCCGCGGGTATCGGTGACCGTCACGGTGACCGGCACGGCGCCCACGGTGTTGGGGGCCGTCCACGGCGTCTGGCGGTTGGCCGGGCTCGTCAACGAACCGGTGTTGGCCGTCCAGCGATACGTCAGCGCGTCGCCGTCGGGATCCTGCGCGTCGGCCGAGACGGTGGAGACCTTGCCCACTTCCACCGTGCAGGGATCGCACGCGGCCGTCACGGTCGGCGGCCGGTTGGCGGCCGGGGGTGGCGGAGGCGGCGGTTCCACGGGCGGAGGCGGCGGGGCCGGGGCGACGTACTTGCGGACGCCCGGGTGATAGCCGATGCGGACCTGGATGCCGACCGCATCGCCGCTGTTGTCGCCGAAGCTGGAGCAGGTCAGCGCCGGCACGGGGCACTTCGCGTCGCTGCGCGCCTTGAGCGCGCCGGACCAGTTGGCGCCCGCGCCGATGAAGAAGCCAGACGGGGCCTGCCAGGTGGCGCCCAGGGCCGCGTAGATCGGGTGGCTCAGCGTCGTGGACGTGGGGGCCACCGATCCGTCGAAGCCCGTGAAGTTCGCGGGGGCCGTGATGACCTCGTCGAAATAGCGCTCACCGGTCACTTCCGCGGTGATGCGGAACTGCGAGGTGGCGGGGAAGCCGGCGCCCACGCCCCACCGGATGCCGTTGGTGAGCGTGAACCCGTCGGGGTTGCCGCGGAAGATGCCGCCGCCGAACGCCGAGAGCTCCACGGCGGTGAACTGCTTGCTGAGGATGCCGTCAACCGTGAAATCCGTCTTGCCGGTGGACGCGCCCAGGCTGTCGTCTCCGGTGGCGATCTTGACGCCGCCACGGATGGCGAAGGAGGCCGCCTTGTTGTCGGCCTGCGAGACCAGGTTGACTTTGGCGCCCACCCGGAGGTCGCCCGGCCGGTTGCCAATCCACCCGTCGCGCACCAGCGGGTATTCGTTCACGATGCCGCCGCCCGCGCCCGTGGGCGCGCCGCTCGGGCTCAGGAAGAACAGGGGCCGCGTGTCACGGTCGATGCGGGTCACGGCGGTGAAACTGCCGAAGACTTCCGCCCGGGTGCCCAGGCCCACGGCGAACGACACCGGGAACCGGGTGACGTCGGTGAATCCCTGGCCGTAGTCGGCGTTGTCGCGGTAGATGCTGAACGACCACTTCTTGTTCGGCAGGACCTCGGCGGTCGGGACAAACCAGAGTCCCGTATCTCCGCTGACGCTGGCCGTGGCCGGACGCGTCTCGGTCGTGCCGCTGGTCTGGGCTTGCGGGGTAGTCTGGCCCAGCGCCGGCAGCGCCGCGGCGAGCATCGCCCCCATCACGCTTACTCCAAACAGTCGCTTCATGATCGAAATCCTGTTCTCAAAACGGGTCCCTGGGGACCCGGTCCACACGCCTGCGATTATCGTATACCTGACCCCGTCCAAGTCAATGATTACAGGCCGTTTCCGGGCCACTGCGGTATACTGGACGGACATCGTTTCCCGGGGAGGCACCACGAAATGTTTGGCTCGATCGGCATGCCCGAACTTCTGATTATTTTCACGGTGGCGCTGATCGTGTTCGGCCCCCGCAAACTGCCCGAGCTGGGTCGGTCGCTCGGGAAGAGTCTGCAGGAGTTCAAGCGGGCGTCCAACGAACTCAAACACACGCTCGACGAAGAGATCTCGCTGGAGGACAAGCAGCAGGCGCCGGCGCCCACCGATCCCGCGCTGATCGAGTCCCCGGCCGCGCCCGAGACTATCGCCCGCGGCCAGCAGGACTGACCTGACGATCGACGCGGCCTGATGAGCACCCCCCTGAACGACGCGGAGGAGGACGACG
>JANLHE010000018.1 GCA_024653875.1 Acidobacteriota bacterium | reverse complement strand
ATCGGCACCGACAGCTTCACGTGCACGGCGACGACGGGCACGTTTGCGGATGTGAATGTGGGCGGCTGGACGGTGACGCCGACGAACTTCGCGCCCGGCGCGATCACGGCCAACTACACGGCGCCGGCGCCGCCGACGACCACCGCGACGATCACGGCGATTCCGCTGGCGGCGGTCATTACGGCGAGCAACAAGCCGTATGACGGGACGACTGCGGCGGCGGTGACCAGCTGCGACGTGACGGGCGAAATCGGCACCGACAGCTTCACGTGCACGGCGACGACGGGCACGTTTAGCAGTGCCAGTGCCGGGACCTGGACGGTGACGCCGACGAACTTCGCGCCCGGCGCGATCACGGCCAACTACACGGCGCCGGCGGTGCCGACCACGGCGGCCGCGATCAGCAGGCTGCCGCTCACCGTGACGGCAAACGACCGGAATAAGGTCTATGGCGCGACGGCGACGTTTACCGGGACAGAGTGGGCGCTGACGGCGGGGACGCTGGTGAGCGGCGACACGCTGACGGAGGCGACGCTGACGTCGGCCGGTGCGGCACCTGGCGCGGGAGTGGGTACTTATCCGATTGTGCCGAGCGCGGCGGTGGGCACGGGGCTGGGCAACTACGACCTCACCTATGTAAACGGCACGCTGACA
Source organism: Acidobacteriota bacterium (assembly GCA_024653875.1). Classification (GTDB taxonomy): domain Bacteria; phylum Acidobacteriota; class Vicinamibacteria; order Vicinamibacterales; family SCN-69-37; genus SYFT01. The sequence goes on along the minus strand of JANLHE010000018.1, from coordinate 2,452 downwards.
GTGACGCGGGCGGAGCTCACCGTGACCGCCGACAACAAGACCAAGGTCTTCGGCGCCGCGAATCCGCCGCTGACGTCGACCATTACGGGCTTTGTCGCCGGCGACACTGTCAGTGCCGTGACCGGCACGGCGGCGCTTGCCACAACGGCGGACGCCACCAGCGTGGTAGGCATCTATCCGATTACGGCGGCGCAGGGCGATCTATCGGCGGCGAACTACACCTTCGTGTTTGTGGACGGCACGTTGACGGTGACGACCGCGACGATTCCGTGCACCGGAACGAACGGCTACACCACCTACTCACAGGGCGGGTGGGGTTCGCGGCCGAATGGCGACAACCCTGGTCGGTTCCTGAAGGACAACTTCACCGCGGTGTATCCGGGCGGGTCGGTGGCCATCGGCGGGACTTACACGCTGACGTTCACCAGCGCATTGGCCATCCAGAACTTCCTGCCGCAGGGCGGGACGCCGGCGGCGCTCACCGCGACCGCGACGAACCCGACGACCTCGTCGGCCGGCAACTTCGCGGCGCAGGTGCTGGCGCTGCGGCTGGCCGTGGACTTCTCCGAAGCCGGGGTCACCAAGATCGGCCTGGGCCAGTTGGTGATGGTGTCTGGACCGCTCGCGGGTCAGACCGTCAACCAGGTGCTGGCGACGGCCAACGCGGTCCTGGGCGGCCAGACCAGCGCGCTGCCCTCCGGCATGTCGATCTCGACGCTCAACGGGATCGTCGAGTCCCTGAACCTGAATTTCCACGAGGGAGACACCAACGGCGGGTTGCTGACGTGCCCTGGCGGTCCGACTCAGCCCTCGTGCACCTCGGACACGAGCGGCACGTCGGACAAGAGCGGCAAGTCGACCAAGAGCGGCAAGTCGACCAATGACGGCAAGTCGGGCAAGAGCGACAAGTCGACCGATGGCTGCCAGGCGGACAAGAGCGGCAAGTCGGTCAAGAGCGGCAAGTCGATCGATGACGGCAAGTCGGGCAAGAGCAGCAAATCCAAGGCATCGTCCGGCAGTTCCAAGCCTGGTTCTAAGTTCGGCCTGAAGTCAAAGAACTGATCCTTGCCTAATCGACCGCGGCGAAGTGGCCCGGGGCCACCTCGCCAAGCGGCAGCGGCCTGAAGTGCGCGTGGTCGAACACAACGCGGGTCGTGCGATCCGAGGGATCCACCCGCGGCACGGCCGAGAGGAGGGCGCGGGTGTACGCGTGGGCGGGCGCCGCGAACAGGCGCTCGGCCGGCGCCAGTTCCACGATGCGGCCCCGATACATCACCGCGACCCGGTCACACACCTGGCGCACCAGCCGCAGGTCATGGGCGATGAAGAGATAGGTGAGGCCCAGCCGTGCCTGGAGGTCCTGCAGCAGGTTCACCACCTGCGCCTGCACCGACACATCCAGCGCGGACACGGGTTCGTCGGCGATGATCAGGGACGGGTTCAGCGCAAGCGCGCGCGCCAGCCCGATGCGCTGGCGCTGGCCGCCGCTGAACTCATGGGGAAACTTCGTGGCGTGCGCCGGGTCCAGGCCGACCAGGCCGAACAGCTCCGCCACACGGGCCGCGCGCGCGTCGCGCGTGCCCATGCGGTGGATGATCAGCGGTTCCTCGACGATGGCGCCCGCGCGCATGCGCGGGTTCAACGACGAATAGGGATCCTGAAAGACGATCTGCAGGTCGCGGCGGGCGCGGCGCAGATCGCGCGCGTTGAGCGCGGCCAGGTCCCGATCGTTGAACAGCACCCGGCCCGATGTCGGTTCGATCAGCCGGAGGATGCAGCGCCCGGTCGTGGTCTTGCCACACCCCGACTCGCCGACCAGGCCAAACGTCTCCCCCGGCCTCACATCGAAGCTGATGTCGTCGACGGCGCGCACGACGGTGCCGCTGCGCAACCAGCCGCCCCGGCGGAACTCCTTGGCGAGGTTGGAGACCTGCAGCAGAGGGGTCACGCGTGCGCTCCGGGCCGGTCCTGATGCAGGTAACAGCGCACCTCGCGGCCACCGCCAAGGCTCGTGATGGCCGGCGGCGCCACGTCGCACGCGGCAAGGCGGTCCGCGCACCGCGGGGCGAAGGCGCACCCGGCCGGGAACTGGCCAAGCGACGGCACCGTGCCGGGGATTGCAATCAACCGCCGGCCGTCCCCGGTCCCGGGCAGGCAGGCGAGGAGCCCGCGCGTGTAAGGATGCGCCGGTGTGCGGAAGACCTCGGCGACGGGGCCTTCTTCGACGACCCGCCCGCCGTACATCACGGCCACCCGGTCGGCCATTTCCGCCACCACGCCCAGATCGTGGGTGATGAGCAGCAACGCCAGGCCCAGTCTCGCGCGCAGGTCCCGCAGCAGGTCGAGGATCTCGGCCTGCACGGTGACATCAAGGGCCGTGGTGGGTTCGTCCGCGATGACCAGCGACGGTTCGGCGCACAGGGCCAGCGCAATCATGGCGCGCTGTCGCAGG
>JANLHE010000015.1 GCA_024653875.1 Acidobacteriota bacterium | reverse complement strand
GGCACCAGGGCCGTGTTGAGTCGCTGTTCCCAATCGCCGAGACCGCGCGCGAGTTCTTTCTTGACGTACGCCATGAACTCGTTGACCTCGCTTTGCATGCGTTCCATCTTCTGGCGCATGTTCAGGATGATCTCGACGCCGGCCAGGTTCACGCCCAGGTCGCGCGTCAGCGCCATGATGGTCTCCAGGCGCTGCAGATCCTCGTCGGAGTACAGCCGCGTGTTGCCCTCGGTGCGCGACGGCTTGAGCAGGCCCTCGCGTTCGTACAAGCGCAGCGTCTGGGGGTGGACGTTGTACTTCGTCGCCACCGCGCTGATCATGTAGTAGCCCTTGCCGGTGCCTGTGCGTCTGGTCATGATCGACCTCTTCTGCCGGGTCCGGAGACCCGGCCTCTAGGAAAACAAATGCGCGCGCACGTCAACCGGGTTCAGCCGTGCGAACTCGCGAAGCAGCGCCTTCGATCGCTCGTCCCGCACCGGGGGCAGCACCACCTGGATCTCCACCCACAGGTCGCCCGCGGCGTCCGGGTTGTCCGGCGACGGCACGCCGTGCCCTCGCACCCGCAGCCGCGTGCCAGCGGCGGTGCCTGGAGGCACCCGCAGCGACACCGGACCGTCCAATGTCGGCACCTCGATTTTCGCGCCCAGGGCCGCCTCGTGAATCGCCACCGGCACCGTCACGTGCAGGTCGCGCCCGTCCCGCCGAAAAATCGCATGCGGCCGCACCTCGATCGTCACGTACAAATCCCCGGCGGCCCCGCCGCGCGAACCCGCGTGGCCCCGGCCCGGCACCACCAGCCGCGCGTGGGTCTCGATCCCCGGCGGAATGCGCACCGTCACCACTTCACTGCGCGCCTGCAGCCCGGAGCTGCCGCAGGCGCGGCAGGCGGCGCTGGTCATGTGGCCCGACCCGCCGCACCGCTCACACGCCTTGGTGAACACCATGTGGCCGCGCGCCCACCGCGCGGCGCCCTGGCCCCCGCACGCGGGGCACGCCACCGGGGCCACGGCGACGACGCCCGCGCCCGCGCACGCCGCGCACCGCTCCTGGCGCACCACCGACACGGGCACCGCGCCGCCGCGCACGCCTTCTTCAAACGACACCTGCATCGCGAGCTCGAGCGACGCGCCCCGGTCCGGGGCGATCACGCGGCGCGCCGCGTCCTGGAAGACGTCGGCAAACATCTCTGAAAACGTCGCGGCCTCCGCGCCCTGCGCCATCGCGGAGAAGTCGAACCCCTCGAACGCGATCGTGGCCTCCACGGTGGCCACGGGGCGCCCGTGCTGGCCCCGGTCGTACTGCTGGCGACGCGCGGGATCGCCCAGCACCTCGTACGCCTCCTGCACCTGGCGGAAGCGTTCGGCCGCGAGGCGGTCACCCGGGTTGATGCCCGGGTGATACCGCCGCGCCAGCCTGAGATACGCGCGCTCGACGTCCGCCGGCGTCGCCGCAGGCATCAGGTCGAGGACGCTGTAGAGGTCCATTACTTCTTCTCGTCTTCGATCACTTCCGCATCGATGACGTCGCCGCCCGCCGCGCCATCACCCGGCGCCGCGTCCCCGGCTCCAGGCGCGCCCTCGGGCCCCGCCTGCTTGTAGAGTTCCTGCGCCGCCTTGGCCTGGGCCTGCATCAGCGCGTCCAGCGTGCGGTTGATCGCGGCCGCGTCGTTCGATTCCAGCGCCTGCTTCACGTCGTTCACCGCGGATTCAATCGCCATCCGATCGGACGCCTGCACCTTGTCGCCCGACTCCTTGAGGAAGGAGGACGCCGCATGCACCGCCTGGTCGGCGCGATTGCGCGTCTCGACCTCTTCCTTGCGCTGCTTGTCTTCCTCGGCGTGGGCCTCGGCCTCCTTCACCATGCGATCGACCTCGTCCTTCGACAGGCCGCTCGACGCGGTGATGGTGATCTTCTGTTCCTTGCCGGTGCCCTTGTCCTTCGCCGAGACGTTCACGATGCCGTTGGCGTCGATGTCGAAGGTCACTTCCACCTGCGGCACGCCGCGCGGCGCGGCCGGGATGCCGTCGAGATGGAACTTGCCCAGCGTGCGGTTGTCGCGCGCCATCGGGCGCTCCCCCTGCAGCACGTGCACTTCCACGCTGGTCTGGCCGTCGGCCGCCGTGGAGAACGTCTCGCTCTTGCGCGTCGGGATCGTCATGTTCCGCGTGATCAGCGTCGTCATCACGCCGCCCAGCGTTTCGATGCCCAGCGACAACGGCGTGACGTCCAGCAGGAGCAGGTCCTTGACTTCACCCGAAAGCACGCCCGCCTGCACCGCCGCGCCGATCGCGACGACCTCGTCGGGGTTCACGCCCTTGTGCGGGTCCTTGCCGAACTGCTCCTTCACCAGCTGCTGCACGCGCGGGATGCGCGTGGAGCCGCCGACGAGCACCACCTCATCGATGTCCTTCGCGGCAATGCCCGCGTCCTGCATGGCCTGGCGGCACGGGCCCATCGTCTTCTGCAGCAGGTCTTCGACCAGCGACTCGAACTTGGCGCGCGTCAGCTTCATCGCGAGGTGCTTCGGTCCGGTCGCGTCGGCGGACACGAAGGGCAGGTTGATTTCGGTCTCGACCACGGTCGAGAGTTCCATCTTGGCCTTCTCCGCCGCCTCCTTCAGGCGCTGGAGGGCCATGCGGTCCTTCGAGAGATCGATGCCTTCCTGCTTCCTGAATTCCGCGACGATCCAGTCCATCACGCGCTGGTCGAGGTTGTCGCCGCCCAGGTGCGTATCGCCGTTGGTGGACTTCACCTCGACGACGCCCTCGCCCACTTCGAGGATGGACACGTCGAACGTGCCGCCGCCGAAGTCGTACACGACGATGGTCTCGTCCTTCTTCTTGTCGAGGCCGTACGCGAGCGCGGCCGCGGTGGGCTCGTTGACGATGCGCATGACCTCGAGGCCGGCAATCTTGCCGGCGTCCTTGGTGGCCTGGCGCTGCGCGTCATTGAAGTACGCGGGCACGGTGATGACGGCCTTGGTCACGGGCTGGCCGAGGTAATCCTCGGCCGACTGCTTCAGCTTGCCGAGCACCATCGCCGAGATTTGCGGCGGGGTGAGCGGCGTGTCCTGCCCGTCCACCTTGATGCCCACGTGGTCGCCCTCCGCCAACACGCGATACGGCACCATCTTGAGTTCTTCGCCCACCTCGTCGAAGCGGCGGCCCATGAAGCGCTTGATGGAGTACACGGTGTTTTCGGGATTGGTCACGGCCTGGCGCTTCGCGACCTGGCCCACCAGACGCTCCCCGGACTTGGCGAATCCAACCACGGACGGCGTCAACCGGCCACCCTCATGGTTGGTGATGACGACCGGCTCGCCCCCCTCCATGACGGCGACGACGGAGTTGGTGGTGCCCAGGTCGATTCCAATGATCTTGCTCATGATTTCCTCGAGTTCCTCTGCGGTTGGCAGGTAAAAGGGGTAAAACCTTAGTCCTATGCATTATAGAAACATGAGTGCTGTTAAGTCAAACATCCATAATTGGCGCGGCTAAAGCCACGCCCCAGGACCCCAGGACCTTGATATGATTGTCCTTGCCAGCTTTCTGTCTGACTTTGAGGGTGCTATGTCCTCTGCACGTACAGTCAGGCTTCTCCTTGTTCTAGTTCTCGCGTCGGGCGTGCTGGCTTGGCGTCCTTCCCTTTTCGCTCAGGATCGCGTCTACGACCCCTATGGCGGCTCGGCCATCGAGGCCGGCTGGCAGGACGTGGACGCCTACGTGTCGGTGGTTGACGGATCGGCCCGCCTGGAGCGGGCCGGAGATGTCATCACCGACTTCGAGCAGGTGCCGCTTGAGGCAGGCGATGCGCTGCGCACCACGCGCGGGCGTGTTGAGGTCCTATTTTCCGACGGCAGCGTGATCGCGCTCGACCAGTACACCGACATCTCCATTGACGATCAGGCCGCGTGGCGGCTGCACGGCGGCCGACTGAAGGTGACGTGGCGCGCGGGCACGTTTGATGTGGAAGGCGCGCCGGCCGGGGTGGCGCGTCTGCGCAGCGGCGGCGAGTACCGGATCACGCTGGCCGACAGCGCGCGGGGCGAGCGGGAACTTGAGGTCGCCGTGACGCGCGGAACCGCGGATCTGGAGAATGCCCTGGGCCGCACGCAGGTGCGCGCGGGCACGCGGGCGCTCACCACGGCGTCGTATGCGCCGTCGGTGCCGTATGCGTTTTCGGCGCCGCGAGACGACT
>JANLHE010000012.1 GCA_024653875.1 Acidobacteriota bacterium | reverse complement strand
CGGCCCAGCGCGATCCCCGCGAACCACTCCTGGCCTTCAAGCGCTGCCTCGCCCACTTCGCCGTGGACCCGGACCTCGTCTACGTGACCACGCAGCTTGCCGGGCCGAAGACGCGATTCCTGCCGTTCAATCAAGGAAAGTTCGGGGGCGCTGGCAACCCTCCCGTGCCACCGACAAGGACGGGATATGCAACCGGCTACCTGTGGGAAGAGACCTGGGCCCGAGACAGCGTGCTCGACCTGATTCGCCAGTTCATCCATGAGGTGGAGGAAGAAGACGACAAGGGCCGGAAAACCGGTCGCTCGTACCTGATCTTCCCCCGGTATCAGCAGCTCGACTGCGTCCGCTCCCTCATCACCGACGCCCGGTCACGAGGCACGGGCCGCCGCTACTTGATCCAGCACTCGGCAGGCAGCGGCAAGAGCTTCACCATTGCCTGGCTCGCGCACCAGCTGGCCACCCTGCACGACGTGCGCGACGAGCGCGTGTTCGACTCGATTGTCGTCATTACCGATCGCCGAATCCTCGACCGGCAGTTGCAGACAACGATGCGACAGTTCGAGCAGACGCTGGGCGTGGTGGAGAATATCGATGCCACGTCGCGACAGCTCAAAGACGCACTGGAATCAGGCAAGACCATCATTGTCACCACCCTTCAGAAGTTCCCGGTGATCGCCAAGGAGATCGGTGAGCTGCCGGGCAAACGATTCGCGCTGATCGTTGACGAGGCCCACTCGTCACAGTCGGGCGAGAGCACCAAGAGCCTGAAGGCCGTGCTGGGAGCCTCGACGCTTGAGGCAGCTGAAGAGGAAGAGAAGGACGCTCAAACGCCCGAGGAGGAACTCGAGAACACGGTTCTCGTCGAGATGGAACGCAGAGGGTCTCTGCCGAACGTCTCGACCTTTGCCTTTACCGCAACACCAAAACCGAAGACACTCGAGCTGTTCGGCACGAAGCAGCCGGACGGACGATTCAAGCCGTTCCACCTCTACAGCATGCGTCAGGCCATCGAGGAGGGCTTCATCGTCGACGTCCTGGCCAACTACTCAACCTACAAGGCCTATTGGCGCCTGCTGAAGAAAGTCCAGGACGATCCTCGGTACGAGAAGCGCAAGGCCGAGTACCTGCTCAAGTCGTTCGTCGAGCTCCACCCGCACGCCATCGGCGAGAAGGTGCGGATTTGCGTGGAGCACTTTGCCTCGACCGTTCAAGACGCGGTTGGGGGCAAGGCAAAGGCGATGGTGGTGACCCGGTCGCGTCTGCACGCGGTCCGATACAGGCTCGCGATCGATAAGTACCTTGCCGAGCGTGGATACCCCTTCAAGGCGCTCGTGGCATTCTCGGGCGCCGTAAAGGACGGTGGCCAGTCATATACCGAATCCGGAATGAACGGGATGCCTGAGAATCAGACCTCGAAGGCGTTCGAACGACCCGAAAATCGGTTCCTGATTGTGGCCAACAAGTTCCAGACCGGCTTCGATCAGCCGCTGCTCCACACGATGTACGTGGACAAGAAGCTGGGCGGGATCAATGCCGTCCAGACGCTGTCACGCCTCAATCGCACTCATCCGGACAAGAAAGGCACGATCGTTCTCGACTTCACGAATGAGGCCGGTGAAATCAAGGCCGCGTTCGACCCCTATTACGAATCCACGATCCTCTCGGAGGCCACCGATCCGAATCTGCTGTATGAACTGGTGACCTCGCTGGCCGCGTTCCCTGTCCATACCGAGTCCGACATCACGGCGTTCGCGAAGGCCTACTTCAGTGCGAAAGGCACACAGGATCAGCTCTACGCGGTCCTGGCGCCCGTGGTTGGCCGATGGGAACAATTGCAGGACGACGAACGGAGGGACTTTCGGGGCCAGTTGACCGACTACGTCAGGCTGTATGCGTTTCTGGCCCAGATTCTCACCTTCCAGGACGCTGATCTCGAAAAACTGTACGTCTTCGCTCGCTACCTCCGTCGGCTGCTGCCGCCCGATCCGATCGAGCTACCGAGGGACGTGCAACAGAACATCGACATGGAGTCGTACCGGATTCAGCAGACCGGAGAAGGAAAGATCAAGCTCGAGCGAGGGAAAGGCGAGCTCGAGCCTCAGGAGACCAAGCCGGGGGGTGGCTCGACGAACGACGAAGTCGAGGCGCTGTCGCGCATTATTGCCGAGCTCAACGAGCGCTTTGGGTTGAACCTGGGACCAGAGCACCGCGTGACCCTGGGACAGATGATGGACCGGCTCGACGAGGACCCAGCGCTCGATGCGGCCGTCCGCGTGAACACGCGCGAGAACGTCCGACTCACGTTCGACCAGAAGGTGGAGCACGTCATCCAGGACATCGTCGACTCCAACTTCGAACTCTACAAGCGGATTACCGACGATCGGTCATTTGGCGAGACGCTCAAGAACTACCTGTTCGATCAGTACGTCCGGGCGCATCGGAACGCCGAGGAACTCATTCAGCGAGGCGAATCGAAGACCCTGGAGTTCAAGTCCACCCTTCGATGGAGTCTGCGGGACAAGCGGCAAGACGACAAGGGTGTGACCCATGCCGTCCTCAAGACGGTCGCGGCATTTCTGAACACCGAGGGCGGCGACCTTCTCATCGGGGTGGCCGACGATGGCCAAGTGGTGGGAATTGAGCACGACCGGCTCGAGAGCGACGACAAGTTCATGCGACACCTTTCGCAGGTTGTCCGCAACGGTCTTGGTGATCGTGCGGGCACGTGTATCGACCCGAAGGTGCAGGTCGTTCATGGACGCACCGTCTGTGTCGTCAGTTGCCGCCGAAGCCCCGAGCCCGTGTTCCTGAAGTGGAAGGGGGTCGAGGTCTCGGTCGACGGTGATTTCTTTGTCCGCAGCGGACCGGGGACTGTGAAGCTCGAACCGGCGAGCGCGGGGGAGTACATCCGGACGCGGTTCCGGTCGACGTAGCTACTTCACGCGCCCCATCAGCGCCGTGACCCGGCCTGTGCTGTATTGAACAACCACTGAAGGGCGCCGCCGCCCATCCTTCCCACATGAAGGTACCGTGTCCACGATCCTGATCGTGGACGACCTGGCGGCCAACCGCCAGGTCCTCACATCGATCCTCCTGGGCCAGGGACACCGCTGCCTTGAGGCGCCGGATGGCGCTCGTGGACTGGCCATGGTCCTGGCGGACTACCCAGACCTGATCATCACGGATGTGCTGATGCCGGTGATGGATGGCTACGAGTTCGTCAGGCAGCTTCGTCTTGATCCCGCCGCGGCCGGCATTCCCGTGGTGTTCTACACCGCCAGTTACGGTGCGCGCGAGGCCCGGGCGCTTGCCACCGCCACCGGCGTACCCTACGTGCTGACAAAGCCGGCTGACGCCGGCGAAGTGCTGCGCGTGGTCAATCGCGTGCTCTCTGCGGAATCGGAGAAGACGATGCCGAATGACATCGTCGCGTCCACCACCGAGGTGGACAGCGAACACCTCAGGCTGCTGACCGGCCAGGCGTGGCAGGACGCCGGCGACCTGAAAAGCGCGAACGCGCGGCTGCGCGCGCTGATCAACATCGGATTGGAACTGGCGTCCGAACGGGAGCCCGATCGCCTGTTGAGCAAGGTGTGTTCCGCCACGCGCGACCTCTTCGGCGCGTCGTATGTCACCCTGGGAATCCTGAACCTGAACGACCGGACGGTGCAAAAGGTCATCTCGTGCGGCGTCGGCGCGCCGGACTGGATCAAGACCGGTGATCCGGTGTCGGGCTTCCTCGGCACCGTGGTCAGGGAGCGGCGCACCGTGCGCGGCGACAATCCCGACGGCGATCCCGTCGCGCTGCAGCTTCCGGTCGCGCATCCGGCGGTACGCTCCTTCCTGGCGGCGCCGATTGCATCGCCCGCGCACATCTACGGCTGGATCTGCTTCGTCGGCAACGAGGGCCGGGCGTTCACGGCAGACGATGAGCATCTGGTGATGGCGCTGTCCGGCCAGGTCGGCCGGATCTATGAAAACGGGTATTTCCGAGTGGTGGCGGATGCACGCGCGGACGCACTCGAACGCGAGGTCGCCGAACGCACGCTGGCGGAACAGGCACTGCTGCAGGAGCGCGAGGCCTTGCGCATCGCCGAAGGCAAGGTGCGGCAGACCCAGAAGATGGACGCCATCGGCCAACTGGCCGGCGGCATCGCACACGACTTCAACAACCTTCTGACCGCCATCCTTGGCTACTGCGAACTGGTGCTGTCGGACCTCGAGCCCGGGGATCCTCACCAGGCCGACGTCGAAGAAATCCAGAAGGCCGGCACGCGGGCCGCGTGGCTGACGCGCCAGCTCCTGATGTTCAGCCGGAAGCAGATCATCGAGCCGGCGCGTCTCGACCTGAACGGCATCGTCACCGACATGCGCATGATGCTCTGCCGTCTGATCGAGGCGGACGTCCGAATGGTGCTGGCCCTGACGCCCGCGCCCGTCTTCATCGATGCCGATCGCGGGCACGTCGAACAGATCGTCATGAACCTGGCCGTGAACGCGCGAGACGCCATGCCCAGGGGCGGCACGCTGACCATTGGCACCAGGGACGTCGTCGTCGAGGCGGGCGCCGAAGCGGCCCGCCTGGGCGTGTCGCCCGGCCGCTACGCCATGCTGTCAGTCAGCGATACCGGCACCGGCATCACCCCCGAGGTGCTGGCGCGCCTGTTCGAGCCGTTTTTCACGACGAAGGAACTCGGAAAGGGCACCGGACTTGGGCTGGCCACCGTGCACGGCATTGTCGAGGCCCTCGGCGGTTGCGTGGATGTCGCCAGCGCACCTGGCAAAGGGGCATCCTTTCGCGTGTACTTCCCGATGGCCGGACCCAGGGTCGCGATCCCCGCCGCGCCACCGGTCGTCGCGCGGGTGCGGACGGCCGCGGAGACCGTGCTGGTCGTGGACGATGACGACGGATTCCTCGAACTGGTCCGGCGGCTGCTCGAGCGCCAGGGCTACACCGTGCTGCTGGCCCAGAACGCCGATGACGCCCAGCGGCTGTTCGACGCGCACCCGTCCATCGATGTGCTTCTGACCGACGTGGTGATGCCGGGCGCCAGCGGGTTGGAGCTGTCGCAGCGCCTGTGCGAGCAACGCCCCGGTTTGAAGGTGGCGTACATGTCGGGGTATCCGGCGGAGGCCATCGCAAGTCACGGCGTGCTCAATCCAGGGATCGCCCTGCTGCACAAACCGTTTACGGCCGGGATGCTGTCGCGCAAGATCCGCGAAGCATTGGACATGTAGCCTAGGAAGGCAATGAGGCAATGAGGCAATGAGGCAATGGGGCAATGGGGCAATGGGGCACGAAGGAGCGACCGTGACTGTTGTGCGAATCGGCCTCGCCGCTCTGCTGGTGCTTGGGACGCTCTCGGTACCTGCGTCCGCGCAAACGGATCCGGTTGCCGAGGCGCGCCGGTTGGCTGTCGCGGGGCAGCGCCCTGCGGCGATCCGTCTCCTTGATGCCCGCCTGACGGCCGTCGCCACGGACACCGACGCACGAACGCTGCGCGGTCTGATCCACGCGTGGGACGGCCGGTACGCCGAGGCCCGCACCGATCTGGCTATGGTCCTGGCTACCATGCCTACACATTTCGATGCGCTCACGGCATTGGCGCGCGTTGAATTGTGGGATGGGCATCCTGACCGCAGCGAGGCGCTCACGGTCCGCGGGTTGCAGGCGCATTCGCAGAGCGCCGACCTGATGGAGATACGCGCGCTCGCGCTCGAGCAACTGGGCCGCTACGGCGAGGCCCGCGACCAGATCGACGCCGCGCTCCGGCTGGATCGTTCGCGCGATACGGCGCGCCGCATTAGGCGCCGGCTGGTCGAACGGCTGCCCGCGTGGTTCGCGGCGCTGACCTACCGCGCCGACCGGTTCGATGACGGCCGCGCGGGGTGGTCAGAGGGGCAGGTCTCGCTGTCGCGTCGGTCCGGCGCCGGCACAATCGGCCTGCGCGCCTACGGCGCCAGGCGCTTCGGGTTATCCGATTATCAGCTCGAGTTGGAGGCGTATCCGCATCTGGCGGCCGGCACGTATATGTACCTCGCCGCCGCCTATGCCCCGGACGCCCGCCTGTATCCAGATCGGCGCGGCGCCGCCGATCTGTATCAGAGCCTTGGTCGCGGATGGGAGGTCGCGGCAGGCATCAGGCGCATGGAATTCGCGAGCAGCGTGCAGATCTACACGGGCGCGCTGTCCAAGTACCGCGGCGACTGGCTGCTGACCGCGCGTGCCTGGGTGAATCCGGACCGTGACAGCGATTCGGTCACGCTGAACTTCGGCGCGCGTCACTACGCGGGCGATGGCGAGAGCTACTGGGGCGTCACCTATGCGCGTGGCACGTACCGCGACGACGTGCGGCAGGTCGCGGAGATTACGCGTTTGTTTTCCAATGCCGGGACGTTCGAACTGCAGCGCCGCATGGGCCGGACGTATTGGGGAGGCTCGGCTTCGCTCAGCCGTGAGGAACGCGGCCCGGGTGACGCGTTTCTCCAGGCGACCTTCAGTGTGACCGGCCGGGTCCGGTTCTGACAGCGATGCAGTTCCGCGACGCCGCGCTGTCCGTCGTCGTCATCACGGTGATCTGGGGTGTGTTCCTCGGACCGCTCAGAGCCACGCCGCCCGAGACGACGCTGTCGGTCGAGTCCGCCGCGGCGCTGGCGGCCGACGTGGACCGTCTGGTCCGCACCGATCGACTGGTCGATGCCATTCCCGGCTTGGAGGCCCTGCTCGCGCAGAACGAGACCAACGACTATTACCTGCTGCTGCTGGCACGAGCGTACGGTGCGGCAAAGCGACCGGCCGATGCCGTGCCGATGTGGGAGCGGTTCATCGAGCGTTCTCCCGTGCCACTTGAGGCCTGTCCGGATATCGGCATACAGAACCTGGCCTTGTCCCGGCCTGCCGCCGCGACGAACGCCTTCGAACGCTGCCTCGCGTTCGAGCCGGCCAACACGGACAATGCGCTGCGCCTGGCCGTCAGCTACGAGCGGGGTGGTCAGTCCGAGAAGGCGCTCGAGCTCTATCGAAAATTCGCGGCGGCCGCGCCGGGGTACCTCGACTTCTCGATTGGCGCGGCCCGGCTCGAGCTGCGCACTGGTGCACTCGACGCGGCGCATACGCGAATTGCCCGGGTTGTCGGCAGCCACGCGGACAACTCGGACGCGCTGCTCGTGTTGGGCATGGTGCTCGAACAGAGAGACGACCTTGTCGGGGCCGCCGCGGCGCTCGAGCGAGGCGCCCGGCTTGCGCCGACGGACCTCGACTTCTATCAGATCCTCGGTCGCGTGGCCGAGCGGCGGGGCAAGCTCGACGAAGCCCGGCGGTGGTACACGGAACTGATGACGCGCGATCCGACACACGTGGGCGGCCTTGCCGCGCTGAAGCGTATTGGTGGCGGCCAATGACCGCGCTCCGGATTGCTGGCGCGGTGCTTGTGCTCGTGTGGTCGCTGGCCGGCGCCGGCTATGCGGTGATGGCGTACACGCCCTTCACGAAGATCCAGTTCCTCGACAGCCACGTCATTCCGGCAACGGCCACGCTCGCCCGATGGCACGGCGCGCTGGCGTGGATGGCACTGGGCGGAGCGCTGCTGGCTCTGTCATCGCGTGTCAGCCGGCTCACGCTCGGGATTACCGGCGTGGCGGGCGCGGCGGCGGCAGCCGCGCTCACCCTCTGGCCAGTCCTGCCCGGACTGGACAGCGAACCGCGCACCCTCGCCTGGTGCGCAGCCTTCCTTGTTCCATCGATCGCTCTGAGTCTCGCTCTGCTGCGGAACCGTGACGCGCCGGCAGCGCATGATCCCGATTCGCCGCACGCAGTGGCGCTGGCGGCCCTGCTCGCGGCGATCGTGTGCTGGGCGTCCGGCCTGGCCGTGGCGGCCCAGCGCATGCCGCTGGCCGACATGGGCGTGCGCCCGGGCATGGCGCTGGCCGCGCACGTGGTGTTGTTCGGGGCCGCTGCCGCCGTGCGCATTCTGATCCTGTCCGTGTGCGTCAATCGGACGGCCCGCAGACTGGTGATGCTCGTGCTGGGCGGCGCGCTCACAACGGCGGTGGCCTATGCCTGGGTGTTTCGGGCAATCAACTTCACCGGACCGGACGCGCTCGGTGTCGCGTCGCTGCTCGGACTGACGCTGGCACTCGGGTGGCCGCGGGTGGGGCTGCGTTCGGTGCCGGTCGCGATGCTGCTGCTGCTGGCCGTCGGCGCGGCCACGGTTGCGTTACAGCCGATCATCGCGTCGCTGGACTGGAATTTTCTCGGCCAGCGCATCGCGATGATCCTGGCCTGGGCTGCTGCGTTCGCTCTGTCGCGGCCGATCGCGGCGCGGCTGTCTGCCCGCGCGTGGATCGTGCCGGCGGTGTTCATGCTGGCGCTGGCCCTCACCGGCACCCTGCGTGTCGCACAGGCGCGCGTTGACCCATCCCGCGTCGCCGCCTGGGCCGCGGTCGATCCCGCGTTCGCGGCGATCGGCGACCTCGCCCCCCAGCAGCGATCCGGCGCCGATGCAGCGTTGTTTACGTTTCTGCAGGAGCACACCGGTCTGCCACGGGCGTCGGTCATCGCCCCGTACGACGTGACGTTCACGGCATCGCTGACGCCGCGTCTGGCGTCGCCGCCCAATGTCTTCATCTTCGTGGTGGACAGCCTGCGCCAGGATTATCTGGGCGCGTATGATTCCTCGGTCACATTCACCCCATCGCTGGATCGGTTTGCCGCTGACAGCCTGGTCTTTACGCGGGCCTTCACGCGCTACGGTGCCACCGGCCTCGCGCAGCCGTCGCTCTGGGTCGGCGGCATCATGCCGCACAAACAGTACATCCAGCCGTTCGCGCCGATGAATGCGCTGGAAAAACTTGTCCGCGCCAACGCCTACGACGTGCGACTGAGCTACGACATCATTTCGCACCAGATCCTGATGCCGTCCACGCCCCGCGTCGATCTGGATGCGGGCGTCCAGAACATGGACTATCGCCTCTGCGCGACACTGGCCAAGTTGACGGCCGGTCTTGCCGAGCGAAATGGCCGGCCGGTCTTCGCGTACTCGATGCCGCAGGACGTGCATGTCTCGACGTTGGCACGCGAGGGCAATACGGCCATCGATGGAGAGGACTACGGCGACAAGTTCGCTCCGTACGCGTCGCGGGTGCGCCGGCTGGATGCCTGCTTCGGCACCTTTGTCGAGTCGCTCAGGGCCATGGACCTCTACAACGAGAGCATCATCATCGTGACGGCCGATCACGGCGATTCGCTCGGTGAGGGGGGCCGGTGGGGCCATGCGTACACGGTGTTCCCTGAGATCCTCCGCGTGCCATTGCTGATCAAGCTGCCGTGGTCGATGCAGGGGCTGTGGGAGTCGCGCGTCAACGATGTCGCGTTCACCACGGACGTCACGCCCACGCTATACCGGCTACTCGGCTACGACGTGCGCAGCGACGATCGGTTTTTCGGCGTGCCTCTCGTCGGCAAGGCGGGCGAGTCCCGCGCGCGGTCGCCGCGCCAGCTCGCGGCGTCAAGCTATGGTCCTGTGTACGCGGTCATCGACGACAACGGCCGGTCGCTCTACATCCTCGATGCCGTGAATTACCGCGATCATCTGTTTCGCCTGGGCGCGAGCGCATCCGGCGACCGCGAGGTGGCCCCCAGCCCCACCGAACAGGCGGAGTACCAGGCATTCATACGCACCCGCCTTGACGAACTGCATGCCCTGTACGGGATCACGCCCCCTGTCGGTCCGCCGGCAGTTCGATAGTGAAGGTGGTCCCTTCGACGGGCTGCGACATCACCGAGATCCGGCCGCCATGCTGTTCGACGAGGGCCTTGGCAATCGTGAGGCCCAGGCCGGTTCCTTGATCGCCGGACCGCCCGATCTGGTGGAACTTATCGAAGACGCGCGGCAAGTCGGCTTCCGGAATGCTGGCGCCCAGATAGCGCACGTGAATGGACACGCTCGCGCCGCTGCTCGCCGTGTCGATCCGGACCGTCGTGCCCGCCGATGCGCTCTTGATGGCGCCGGCCACGACGTTCGAGATGGCCTGCACGATTCGATCGACATCGATCGTCACCGGCGGCAAGTCGGGTGACACCTCCGCCTCCACCAGCACCCGATGCGCGCCCGCCTGCGCCTGCACGGTGTTGATCACCAGCGTCAACACATCCGCCAGCGCCGTGCGCCGCACGTGCACGGGCATCCGCCCGGCCTCGATTTGCGCGACGTCGAGGGTGTCGTTCACCATGCGCACCAGCCGGTTCGTGTTGTCGAGCGCCACGTCCACCAGTTGCCGGAACTCGGGATTGGGCACGGCGTGCTCGTCGGCCATCAGCAACTGCAGGGATCCGCGCATGGACGTCAGCGGGGTGCGCAACTCGTGGCTGACCAGCGCGATGAAGTCGTCCTTGAGGCGATTCATCTCGGGTCCATGGGTGACGTTCTGAAACCCGACCACCGCCCCGACCACGCTGCCCGCGTCGTCAATGATGGGCGCGGCGCCGCTCAGGACGGGAAACCGGCGGCCATTAGGGACGACGAACACCAGTGATTCCAGGGCCAGCGATTCACCGCGCAAGGCGCGGCGCGCCGGCCACCGCTCCGGCGGCACCACGTCACCGTCGGCCGTGAGCACCTGCATCGCGCGCCAGAAGAGGGTCAACTCATCCGGATCGTTCGTGTCCCATCCGAGCGCCTCGCGCGCGGCGCGGTTCTGAAACACGATGTGTGCTTCAGG
This sequence comes from Acidobacteriota bacterium, assembly GCA_024653875.1. GTDB lineage: Bacteria > Acidobacteriota > Vicinamibacteria > Vicinamibacterales > SCN-69-37 > SYFT01. Next base: position 9,464 of record JANLHE010000012.1, on the reverse strand, counting down.
GGCATCGACGAGAATCACGGGCGACGGCAACGCATCCAGGATGGTGACGAGCTGCTGCTCCTGTTCCTGGCACTGCACCTGCAATCGCCGGAGTTCGAGCAGATGCATCGCCTGCCGCGCCAGTGTGGTCAGGGCGGATTGCTGCTCGCTGGTCAACGACCTCGGCACGCGGTCGAGCACGCACAGGGTGCCAAGACCGTGGCCCGCCGGACTCACCAGCGGCACGCCGGCATAGAACCGGATGTGCGCCTCGCCTGCGACCAACTCGTGGCCGGAGAACTGCTCGTCCCTGGCGGCGTCGGCGACGACCAGCAGATCGCGCGCCAGAATGGCGCGCGCGCAGAAGAACATCGGGCGGGATGTATCGGCCTCGTCGAGGCCGACCCTGGCCTTGAACCACACGCGGTCACCGCCCACGAGCGTGACGAGCGCGATCGGCGTACCGGTGATTCGCGCCGCGAGCGCGGCCAGATCGTCGAAGGCCGGCTCGGCCGGTGTCGCGAGAATGTGATACCCCTCGAGCGCCTGCAGGCGCGCGAATTCGTCAGCGGGCACGCGCCGATCGAGAATGGGGTTCGGCACGATCAGGCCTGCCCGGCCGGCTTGCCCAGCCTGTCGAGGATATGTCTGATATCGTCGCCGATTTTCAGCGCATCAAAGGGCTTGAGCAGGTGGCCGGCCGCGCCGGCCGCCCGGCCCGTCTGCACTTCGGAGGCTTGCGATTTGGACGTGACGAAGATCACCGGAATGTCCGCGGTCAGTGGATCCGCCTTCAGCCGCGCGCACGCCTCCGGGCCGTCCATCTCGGGCATCATCCAGTCGAGCAGAATCACATCCGGCCGCTCGACCTGCACCTGCTCGAGCAGCAGGCGGCCGTTGGCCACGGCCTCGACGCGGAAGCCCGCACGCTTCAGCGCGAGGCGCGCGACCAGTTGGATGTCCGGATCATCCTCGGCCATCAGGATCAGGGGAGTCATGTGTTCTTGAAGCCTTTCCTGGTCATTGTGCCCCAAGTCCGCTTGCCCCTCATGAAGTCGACAATGCCCTTTACCCGCCAATATGTGGTGAGCTGCCGATAACCGAAGTTTTCCAGCACGGCAACCGCGGTCAGCATCAGTAAGTCCTGCAGGCGGGGATACCGGCGGAACGCGATTTCCTCGAGCAGGACGGCCGCCACCGAGTTCAACGCGCCAAAGACGATCGCGACGAGGAACATCAACTGCGCGTACCGCCAGTCGATCAACCCGAACCCCACTGCCAGCGCCGTGACGACGTACCCGGCCAGTTCGACCACGGGACCCAGCGCTTCGAACAGGAGGTAGTAGGGAAATGACAGCAGTCCCACGCCGCCGTAGCGCGGGTTCCCAATCATGCCGGTGTGGAATCCCAGCACCTGCAGCGTGCCGCGCTGCCATCGGTTGCGCTGGCGGCCGAGTACACCCAGCGACTCTGGCACTTCCGTCCAGCAGACCGGATCGGGCTGGAACACGATGCGGTACTTCTCGCGCCGCTGCCGAAAAATCTTGTGCAAGCGCACAACGATTTCCATATCCTCGCCAATCGTGTCGGTGCGCAGTCCGCCCGCGTCGATCATCGCCTTGCGCTGGAAGAGTCCGAACGCGCCGGAGATGATGAGCAAACCGTTGTAGGCCGACTGGGTCATGCGGCCGGGGAGAAACGCCCGGAGGTACTCCACGACCTGCACCAGTGCCAGGGGATTGCGCGGTAACCGCACGCGCGTCACCTGGCCGCCGTCGATCGAGCAGCCATTGGCGATCCGGATGATCCCGCCCACCGCCACGGTGGTCGGGTCTTCGACAAACGGCACCACCGCGCGCGTCAGCGCGTGGGGCTCGAGCAGCGAGTCCGCGTCAATCGCGCAGACAATCGGATAGCGCGCGAAGCTGATGCCCGCATTGAGCGCATCGGCCTTGCCTCCGTTCGCCTTGTCCACCACGACGAGGTCCGCCAGGGCCGGTGATCGATAGACGCCGCGGATCGGCTGCGACCCGAGCGCGAGCGTGGCCGGTATCGGAGCGGCGATGAGGCCGAACGCGTCAATGGCGGCCTGAACCGTGTTGTCCTTGGATCCGTCGTTGACCAGCACCACCTCGAACAGCGGGTAGTTCAACTGCAGCAGCGACCGCACGCTCTCAACGACCGTGGCTTCTTCGTTGTGGGCCGGCGCGATGATCGAGATGCCAGGCGTCGCCGAGGATCGGACGATGGCGTCCAGGCCGAGCGGGCCGGAGCGCCGGCGGTGCGTGCGCAGCCGGAAGAACGCGACCACCGAGAACAGCAGGTAGACGGCGTTCAGCAGCAGGAAGTACACGAGTACCACCGCCTCGAAGACGAGGATGCCGTCGATGACGCGGGCCCTCATGCCGGACCCGCCGGCTGCGCCGCGCGCCGTTCCCAGAGGACGTGCCGCGCCAGCTCGCCGGCCATCCCCAGCCCGGCCGCCGCGCGTTCGAGCGCAGCAACGCCGGCGCCGCCGAGCGAGCGCAATGCGCGCGCGGTCTGCGCGGCCACGATCCATTCGTCGTGCAGCAGCGGTTCGAGATACGGCAGCGCGTCTTCACGGCCCGCCCGGCCCAGCGCCCGGACTGCCATTCCGCGTGTCTCCGCGTCCTCGTCCGAAAGTCCTTTGAGGACGTAGTAAAACGCGCGGCCGTCCACGCCGATGGTGCCCAGCGCCTGGAAGGCCGCCGCGCGCACGGAGGCGTTCGCGTCCTGCGTCCAGGTGAGCACGTGCTCCGCGGCGGCCGTCAGTCGCAGTTCTCCCACAAGGTGCGCCAGCAGCGGGACGAGTGCCGGATGCGCGTCGGCGTGCGCGAGCAGCGGCGGGCCCACCTCGGTGCCAAACTGCTGCAAGGCTTCAATGATGCGGACGCGCTGATGACGGCTCTCGTCCGCGAGGCGGGCAAGCAGGGCCGGAATGACGAGAGGATCGCCGGCCAGTCCCAGGGCGCCCACCGCGGCGGCGCGCACATCCTCGTGGGGATCATCGAGCAGGGGCAGCAGCACGTCACTGATGCCGGGCTTCCGCAGCAGGCCCAGCGCCTGCGCGGCCTCGGCGCGCCGCCACCACTGGCGGCTCGTCAACTGTTGCCGCCAGACATCGATCAGGCCGAGCGTGGAGGCGCCGGTGCGAAGCTGGTCCACGTACTCGCCGCTGGTGACGCGCATGGCCTCCAGCAGGAGCCTGCCGACGGCGGGGCGGTGCGCCCTGGGGACCTTTCCCAACGCGGCGAGCGCCGCGCCGGCGGTGGCGCGGTCGCCCAATGCCGCCACCACGGGCAGGTACCGCGTGCGGCGCCGGCGCGCGCGGGCGTCGCCGGCCATCAGCCAGAGCCGCGTCAGGACCAGCGAGACAAAGAGAAGGCCCAGCGCGGCCGCGCCGGCCACGAGGATGACCACCAGCGAGTCGCGTACCCAGATCAGAAACAGGGGCATGGACCCTTAGCGGAGCAGGCGGACCACTCGCGCCGCCAGCTCCTGCGGACGGAAGGGTTTCGTCAGGTAGTCGTCGGCGCCGAGGTCGAAGGCCCGTGTGATGTCTTCTTCCCGGCCGCGCGCCGACAACACGATGACTTTCGCCTTGGGCGCCGGCAGATCCCGCAGGCGATGAAGTATCTCGAAGCCCGTGACCTTCGGCAGCATCAAGTCCAACACCAGCAGATCGATCGGCCGGCCGGCCAGGGCGACGAGCGCCGCTTCGCCGTCGAAAGTCAGCACCGTGTCAAAGTGCAGGGTGCGCATTTGCGCGTCCACGATACGCATGACTTCCGGATCATCATCCGCCAGGAGGATCAGGTGCCGCGGGGCCGCGCCGGCGGACACGGCGCTGGTGCGCTCGCCATGTTGCGCGATGGCGATACCGTGAAACCGTGCCTGTGCGAGGGCATCTTCAGCGGCGCCCGTGAGCGCATCGAGCGTGAACCCGCCGGGCACGGGTGAGGCTGCTACGCCGATTCGCACCTCGACGCTGTCGCGCAGCAGGGCGTCCACGAGCGGTTTCAGGCGATCCACCGCGACGCGTCCCGGCAGGTCGACAAACAGGACCACGACGTGCAAGCGGTCGAATTCACCGGCCAGGTCACGGCGGCGCAGCTCATCCGCCAGCGCGCGCGCCAGCAGCAGACGGCCGGAAGGATCGACGCGAATCAGCGCGATCGCGCAGGGTGCGGCCGCCACGAGCGCACCCGCCTTTCGTACGAAGTCGGCATACGCCGGCAGGTCCGTCGCGGGGCCGGCCACTGCCCGTGCCGGCTCGTGTGCGGCCGCTGGCATCGTCAGGACGCGCTTGATCCGGAACAGCAGCTCGGCGGGATCGATCGGTTTGCTGATGTAGTCGACGGCACCCAGAGCCAGTCCGGCCATGCGCTCATCCAGCGTGGATCGCGAACTGCAGAACATCACGGGCACGCCGGAGACCTCGGGGTCCGACTTCAACAGCCGGCACGACAGGTGTCCATCGATGCCCGGCATCATCACGTCGAGCACGATGAGATCAGGGCGTACCTCCCGCGCGGTTTCAATCAGCGTGTCAGCCGAGGACAGCGTGACGACGCGGTAGCCGCCGCGCTCAATGATCAAACGTGTGATCCGCCGCTGGTCGTCGTCATCATCGACCAGCAGAATCGTGGCGCTCGCCGAGGGCGCGGATGCGGCCGGCGTCGCGGACGCCCATGACGGCGCCTGGCGGCAGTCCCCGACGAAGGCTTCGCGCATCGCGCTCAAGATGGCCAGCGCCTCGGCGGGATGCAGGTCGGGCGTCGCCAGCAGATCTTCCAGATCGGCCGCCTTGTGGCCGACGGCCGGGAATCCAATCGTCCCTGCCAGACCGACCAACTTGTGGACGACCCCCCGGATTTCGCGCGCGTCCGCCCCGGGCGCGCCCAGCGCCAGGATCGCGGCCTGAATGGCATCGCACTGTGCCGAAAACGTGCCGCGAAAACGGTCCCTGGCGTCACGGAGCGCCAGTTCAAGTTCGTCGGGCTCGGACGGAGAAGGGGTCAATGCTGTATTTTTGGCAATTGTGCCTACAGCAGCTGTGCAAGAGTGCACACTGGCACTGCATCGCCTGCGGCCACAATCGTACCGGGAGTCTGCCATTCTGACTGACGGTTCGACGCTCGCCGGGATCTACGATCTCCGACTGGTTGCGGTATCGGTCGTGATCGCCATTCTGGCTTCGTACGCCGCGCTCGACCTCGCCGGACGGGTGACGGCGGCGCGCGGCGCGGCGCGCAAGGCCTGGCTCGCCGGTGGCGCCACGGTCATGGGTCTGGGCATCTGGTCGATGCACTACATCGGCATGCTGGCGTTCCGGCTGCCGGTGCCGGTGGCGTACGACTGGCCGACCGTCCTGCTGTCGCTCGGCGCGGCCATCTTCGCGTCGGCGGTCGCGCTCTATGTCGTCAGTCAGCCGCGAATGGGTCTGGCCGCCATTGCCGCCGGCAGCCTGGTGATGGGGTCCGGCATCGCCGCGATGCACTACATCGGGATGGCCGCCATGCGTCTGGCTGCCATGCATCACTACTCATCGCCGCTGGTGACGTTATCGGTCGTCCTGGCCGTCGTGATCTCGCTGGTGGCGCTGTGGCTGGCGTTCCGCTTTCGGGACGTGCAGCGCGGCGGCATCTGGCTGAAGATGGCCAGCGCCGTGGTGATGGGCGCGGCCATTCCCGTCATGCACTACGTGGGGATGGCCGCGGTGACGTTTACGGCCGCGGCGGCGCCGTCGAACGTGGCGCACGTGGTGACGATAAGCTCGCTCGGCACGGCCGCCATCACTGCCATCGCCTTGATGGTCCTGGCCCTGACGGTGCTGACGGCCGTGGCCGATCGGCGCTTTTCGGCGCAGGCCGCGGAGCTGGAGTTCACGGCGGAGCGCTACCGGTCCCTGTTCGAGCGCAGCCCCGCGGGCGTCTACCGCACGACCGTGAGCGGGAAGTTCCTCGACTGCAATGAGGCGTGTGCCCGGCTGTTCGGCTATCCGTCGCGCGGCGCCCTGCTGGCCAGCTCCGTGGAAGAACTGTTTGCCGCGCCGGCGTTGCGCGACGCGTTTATTCGCGAACTTCGTGAGAAGAAGACGGTGCTGAACCGCGAGTCGTCCCTGACGCGCCGCGATGGGACAGCGATGTGGGTGCTGGAAAGCGCGACGCTCCTTTCGGATCGCGATCATCCCGACGGCATTATCGAAGGCACCCTCGTCGATATCGCCGATCGGAAGCGCGCCGAAGAGGCGTTGCAGCAGGCCAAGGACAGCGCGGAGAGTGCCAGCCGCGTGAAATCGGAATTCCTGGCGAACATGAGTCATGAGATTCGAACGCCCCTGAACGGCATCATCGGCATGATCGACCTGGTGGCCGATACCGAGCTGGAGGACGACCAGCGGGAGTGGATCGAAACCGCGCGGCAGTCGGGAGAGGCGCTCCTCACCGTCATCAATGACATCCTCGACTTCTCGAAGATCGAGGCGGGCAAAATGGAACTCGAGCACGTCGATTTCGATCTCCGCCAGGTCGTCGAGGAGATTGGCGACCTGCTGGCGCCGGCAGCCCACCGCAAGGGTCTCGAGGTCGCCTACCGCATCGATGATGACGTGCCGGCGACAGTAGGTGGCGATCCCGGACGGGTGCGGCAGATTCTCCTGAACCTGGCCAGCAATGCGATCAAGTTCACCGAGCGGGGCGAGGTCGTCCTGCGGGTCTCGGTGGAGGACGCCTCCGCCACCCATGCGCTTGTCCGGTGCGAAATCACGGATACCGGTATCGGTATTTCAGACGAGGCGCAGACCCGGCTCTTCGAGTCGTTCATGCAGGCCGATGGATCGACGACGAGGCGGTACGGCGGCACCGGTCTGGGCCTGGCCATCAGTGCGCGCCTCGCGGTGATGATGGGTGGGACAATGGGGGTGCGAAGCCAGGTCGGTCACGGCAGTACCTTCTGGGTCACCTGCCGGTTCGAGCGAGGGCAGGCGGCGTCGCGGCAGCCGGTCGAACCGTTGCCGGCCCAGCGAGTGCTCGTGGTGGATGACAACGCCACGAACCGCGCAATCCTGTTTCATCAACTGTCGGCCTGGGGCATGCGCGTGCGGGAAACCGCCGACGGGTCGGCCGGGCTGGAGGCGCTGCTGGCGGCGGCACGCAATGGAGAAGGCTTCGACCTGGCGCTGGTGGACATGCAGATGCCCGACATGGATGGCCTCGCGCTGGGTGCCGCCATCAGGGCCGAGCCCGCGCTGCAGTCAGTCAGACTCGTCATGCTCACGTCGACCATTGAGACCCGGCTGTCGACGCGCGCGCATGCCGTGGGCTTCGCGGCGGTGCTCACCAAGCCAGTGCGCCAGCACCAACTGTACGGGTGCCTGGCGGCGGCCTTTCACGCACCTGCCGCGGCCGTCGAATCGCCGCAGGGCGCCCGCGTCGAGGAGCGGCCGCGATCCGAACCGGAAGGTGCCGGCGCGCGTCGGCAGTGGTTGCTGGTCGCCGAAGACAATCACGTCAACCAGCGTGTGGCGTCCCTGACGCTGAAGAAACTCGGATACGAGTGCGCGGTCGTGGCAAACGGCGTCGAGGCGGTGGCGGCGTGGGAGACGGGCGCGTACGCCGCGATCCTCATGGACTGCCAGATGCCGGAGATGGACGGCTACGCCGCGACCGCGGAGATCCGCCGGCGCGAAGCCGCCGGCGCGCACATCCCCATCGTCGCGATGACCGCGCACGCCATGCAGGGCGATCGCGAAAAGTGTCTCCGCGCCGGCATGGATGACTATGTGCCGAAGCCGATGAAGAGCGACGAACTGGCAGCCGCCCTGGGCCGCGTGCTGCGGCAGGGCGGTCCGCCGCTGGACCTGTCCGTGGTGGCTGGCCTTCGCCAACTGGCTGACCCCGGTGAACCCGATCCGTTCCCGGACATCGGCCGGGCGTTCCTGGAAAACGCCACACGCCGCGTGGCAGCCGCGCGGTCCGCCACCAACGACGCCGAGCGCAGCGCCCAGGGCCACGCCCTGAGCGGCATGGCCGGCACGATCGGCGCCAGACCGATGGCCGCGTTGTGCGCACAACTCGAGCATGACGCCGACGGTGACCCGGTGGACACGCACCGCCTGCTGCTGGCCGTCGAACACGAATACCGCCGCGTGAAGGCGGCCATCGAGATTCAGATCCGTCAATGACCCAGGTGCCCCATGCCACTGCCCTTGTTTCCGCCACTCGCGCGTCACCCCGTCCGTCCGTCCCTTCGCCGATGCCACTGGGCCCTGCTCGTCCTCCTCCCCGTGGTGGCCGCGCTGCCGGCGGCCGTCCGCGCCCAGACAACCCCGCCCGACCTGACGCGGATCTCCATTGAAGACCTGATGAACATCGAGATCACGTCCGCCTCGCGCAAGGAACAGCGCATCAAGGACGTGGCGTCGGCCGTGTTCGTCATCACGCAGGACGACATCCGTCGATCCGGCATGACAACGATTCCGGACCTGCTTCGCCTGGCGCCGGGCGTCAACGTCGCCCAAATTAACGCGAACAAGTGGGCCGTGTCGGTGCGGGGCTTCAACAGCCTGTTCGCGACCAAGCTGCTGGTGCTCGTCGACGGGCGCAGCATCTATAACCGGCTCTATTCCGGCGTCTTCTGGGACATGCTCGACCTGATGGTCGACGACGTGGAACGGATCGAGGTGATTCGCGGGCCGGGCGCGTCGGCGTGGGGCGCCAACGCGGTGAATGGCGTCATCAACATCGTCACGAAGTCGGCGGCGGATTCACAACGCGGGCTGGTGCGGGCAGACGCCGGGCGGAGCGGGACCCAGGCCGCGGTCCGCTATGGCGGGAGGGCCTTCAATACGCCGTACCGCGTGTTCGCGCAGTGGACCGGCCGCGACGAGTCGGTCCTTGTGCCAGGCGTCGGGGCGAACGACGGTTCGTACAGCGTCACCGCCGGTCTCCGGGCGGATCGAAGCACGGGACGCGGGGATTTCACCCTGGAAGGTGCGTTTGTCACCGGCCGGAACCGGCCGCTGTGGCTCAATTTCAACGCGGCGACCGCTGCCACCGAGCCGGTCTTGAACGACTCCTCGGAGACACGCGGCGGGCATGTGCTCGGCCGGTGGGCCCACACGCGCGACAGCGGTGTGTTGCTGCAGATCCAGTCGTCGCTCGATCTCGCGGACCGGCGGGAAGCCGTGGGGCACTTCACGCGCCACGCCTTCGACGTGGAGGCCCAGGCGCGCGGAACGATCGACCGGCGTCACGACGTGGTGGCCGGGGTCGGGTATCGCTGGGTCGGTGAGCGGCTCGACGGCTTGAACGGCGTCTCACTGACGCCGCCTGATGAGCATTCAACTCTGGTGACGGCGTTCGTGCAGGATGACATCGGCCTCGCCGCAGGCCGCCTGCACCTCATCCTCGGCACCCAGGCGCAGCATGATTCCTTCTCGGGCACAGGGCTGCAGCCGACCG
>JANLHE010000647.1 GCA_024653875.1 Acidobacteriota bacterium | reverse complement strand
GTTGGGATACATTTCCCTTCCAGCCTGATGCCTCGCTCCCTCGAATCTGAACCGCCGACGGACCTGACGGAGGGGCGAGCACGGCTGCTCCTCGTATTGTTTCTCGTCGGCCTCGGGCTCAGAGTGCCGGGATTGCTTTTTGGTGGGTCGAACGACCTCTGGGACGGCGTCCTTGACTGGGGAACCGACGTCGTCGCGCTGGGTCTGCCACAGGCGTTCGGGCGGGCGTATGGCGTCTTTTCATTCGCGCTCTTTGGTCTGGCGGCACGGCTGGCTGAGGAAGTGCCCCGCTTCTGGTGGCTGCCGTACAAGGCGATGGTGATCGCGTTCGAAGCCGGTGTGCTCCTGGCCCTGCTGCGGATCGTGCGGCCGGCCGTCCGGCGGACTGTCCTGTTCGCGTACTGGCTGAATCCCTGGTTCATCTGGCACGGGGCGTATCAGGGATTTTGGGAAGGGCCGCCCCTGCTGTTCGGCCTGCTCGCCGTGCTGGCCTTGAAAGCCCGGCCGGATTGGCGAGGCTGGATGCTTGCCGGCGCCTTGCTGTTCATCAGCGGCGAGTTCAAACCACAAGGGTGGATTCACTTCGGCGCGCCACTGGGCGTGTTTCTTGCCTGTGAGTGGTGGCGCGGACGCACCACGTCCCTTCAGGGATTCCTGGCGGGATTTGGCACGGCCACCCTCATCACCGGTGGGTGGCTCTGGGCCGGCGGCGCGTCACCTTGGGCACTCGCCGATAACCTCCGCACCGTCCTGGTGACACAGCCGTGGCTGTCGAACGGCGGACCCGGCCTCTGGCGTTTTGTGTCGTATATCTCGATGCAGGCGCAGGGCATCAGCGGTGAGGTATTCCTGTGGCGCATTGCGCCACCATGGCTGCTGGCCGTGAGCGGGGTGGTGACGATCGTGCTCGCGGCCCTGTTCGTGGCGTTCGCGCGTTCGCTCAGTTCGAGCGGCAAAGCGCCGGCGAGTGCCGCGTATTTGCTGATCACGTTTGGAGCGCTTGCCGTGTCCCAGTTCGGGTTACGCGCTCACCTCAATCACACCTACGCCGCCCTGGTCCTGCTGATTCCGCTCGTCATCGAACGGCGCCGGTGGTTGGTCGCGTGGGGGAGCATGCTGGCGGTCGTCGCGCTCGCGCACGTCTCAAGTTACGGGATGGGCAGTCCGGCGTTGCTCCCGCCAGACGCCCTCCTGGCCCGGTACGGCCACGCCGGCGCACTCGCGGCGGCCGTGAAGCGCGTGCCCGCGTTTGTGTCGCCCGATCTGTTGATCCAGTGGCAGATCAGGATCAACGCGACACTCATGGGGCTTGTCAGCCACCAGACCGTGTCCCTCTTGAGCGCGGGCGTGTTTGCCGCCGCGTGCATTCTCGCCTCCGGGCTGTTGTCGATGGCTCGCCGCGGCCCCGACACCGATGATTCGCCGCGCGCCTGATGGTTGGTGGAGGCGGTGTGATGGCGGCTAGAATGTCTCGATGAGTGCCAGACCGGCTTCGGGAACCCTCTCGATTGTGATCCCGATGTTCAACGAGGAGGACGTGCTGCCGCTCATGCGGCGCCGTCTCGATGCGGTGCTGGCCGGTCCGCTCCAGGCGCTGCGCCCCCAGGTGATCCTCGTCGATGACGGCAGCACCGACCGGACGGCGGAATTGATGCGCGCTCTCGTCGCCGCCGACGCGCGCTATCAGGCCCTAATCTTGTCGCGCAACTACGGCCATCAGGTCGCCTTGACGGCCGGTCTCGACCACGCGACTGGTGACGCGGTTGTCGTGCTGGACGCCGACCTGCAGGATCCACCCGAGCTCATTCCGGAGATGCTCGCACGCTGGCGCGAGGGCTCGGACGTGGTGTTCGGCCAGCGCACGAGCCGCACGGACGATTCTCCGGCGAAGCGGCTGACCGCGCGCTGTTTCTATTGGCTGATTCGGCACTTGTCTGGCGTTGACATTCCGGATAACGTCGGCGACTTCAGGCTCATGGACAAAGCCGTCGTGCAGGCGTTGCGCAGGATGCCCGAGCACTTTCGATTTGTGCGCGGACTGGTCGCGTGGGTCGGGTTCAGGCAGGTGGCGGTCGCGTTCGAGCGGGCCCCGAGGGCGGCCGGAGTGACGAAGTACCCCTGGAAGAAGATGTTCTTGTTTGCGATTGATGCTGTGTTCGCGTTCTCCGCGGTGCCAATTCGGCTGGCGACCCTGATGGGTCTGGTGTTTGTGGCCATCGCGGGCGAAGAGGTACTCCGGACACTCTATCTGCGGCTCGTCTCCGGTGTCACCATCCCTGGTTTCAGCGCGATCTTCATCGCAGTGCTGATCGTCGGCGGCCTCAACCTGTTGTTTCTCGGGATCATCGGCGAGTACGTCGGTCGGATCTACGTCGAAACGAAGAATCGCCCGCTCTACGTCGTTCAGGAATTCGTGTCGAAGGAGCCCGGGTCCTGACATGTTCGGCCTGACCAGCTCGAAGCGAATCGCCACCGGTCTGCTGTTGCACGACAACCCGCTGTACGTGCAATTCTACGTCACGGCGCGCTGCAATCTTACGTGCCAGCAATGCAACATCATCTACTCGAACTCCGACGTTCGCGAGTGCACGCTCGACGA
>JANLHE010000643.1 GCA_024653875.1 Acidobacteriota bacterium | reverse complement strand
CGTCTGAATCCGCCCGCCGTGTTTCACGCCGAGGATGTTGACCGCCGAAAGGACAAGGATGAGGCCGACGGCGGTCAGCCTGAGCGCGACGTCGCCCATCGGCACGAAGACCGAGGCGTACCGCGCGAACACCATCGCAATGGCCGCGATGATGCCGGTGTGCATGCTCCAGAACATCGCCCAGCCCCAGAGGAAGCCGGCCGCAGGCGAATAGGCTTCCGTCAGGTAGACGTACACGCCGCCGGTGCGAGGGAACGCGGAGGCGAGTTCCGCGCACGCGAGGGCGCCGAAGATGGTGAGCACGCCGGCGCCCAGCCACACGAGCAGGATGCCGCCGACCGTGGGCATCTGGCGGGTGATTTCCGACGGCTGGACGAAGATCGACGCGCCGATGATCGTGCCGACCACCATGGCGGTCGCCTGCGTCAGGCCGAGGGATTTTTGCAGCATGGAAACGTGCCGAAGGATACACCGTCCGGGCCTATACTTGCCGCCACGTGACAATTCAAATGGCTCTCGAAGGCCGGTACGCGATCTTGGGCGAATTGGGCACCGGGGGCACCGCGACGCTCTATCTGGCCGACGATCTCCGCCATGATCGGCGTGTCGCGATCAAAGTGTTGAGGCCTGGAGCGGCACGTCGTCGCCATCATGTCTCGCGATGGCTGCAGTCCTACTCCGGCGCTGGAGGAAATACACGATCCGGGGTAGACTCCAACCTGCTTTGAAGGAGGCATAACACATGATCAAGAAACTCGTTCTGGGACTGATGGTTCTCGGTTTCGTTGGCACGGTGTCGGCGGCTGACGTGTTCACGGGCACGTGGAAATTGAACGTCGCAAAATCGACCTTCACGGCAGGCATGGAAGTGAAGGCCCTCAGCGTTGTGATTGTCGAGAAGGGCGCTGATCTTGCGATCAGTGCAGCGGGCACCGATGGCGCTGGCAAAGCGACGTCAGTGAAGTACACACTTCCGGTGAAGGGCGGGGCCGTGAGTTACACGGAAGGCGCCCCTGCGTCCGGCGCCACCGCAATGACCAAGAGGGTGGACGCGAGCACGATCGACAGTACGTCATCCCTGAATGGCAAGGAAGTCGGCAGCACTCACGCCACCGTCAGTCCTGATGGCAAGACGTTGACGCGGGTAGTGAAGGGCATGGACGCCAACGGCAAGGCGTTCACAAACACTGAAGTGTACGACCGCCAGTAACGCTGAGGACGAAGTCGGCACGCCTGAGTTTGCCTGGATGCCGGACAAATCGCCTTGTGGTCCTGTCCACCCGCGCACGCCTGCGCGCTCGATGCCGGCTTTACTTTTAAGGTAAAGAATCACTACCATTTCGCCATGACCTCCACGATCTCTTCCAAGGGGCAGCTCACGGTGCCGAAGAGCGTACGCGACCGGCTCGGGCTCAGGGCAGGCACGACGGTGGAGTTCGAGCTGACCGACACGGGCGTCCTGATCCGCAAGGGGCACAAAGGCACCAGGCCGGTCGACCGCGTCCGCGGCATTCTCCCTCGCCAGCGCAGCACCGACGACCTCGTCGACGACATGCGCGGCGCTCGCCCGGCTGCCAAGAGCGCACAGCGGTGACGACGGCTGTCGATTCGGCCGTGCTGATTGACGTGTTCCAGGCGGAGCCTGCGTGGGCCGCGCGGTCCGCGGATGCGCTCGATGCGGCGTCGCGTGCTGGCCGCGTCACGGTGTGCGACGTGGTGTGGGCCGAAGTGGCCGGGCGATTCGCGTCGCCGTCGGCAGCGGCGGCCGCGCTCTCGACCCTGGACATCGAGTTCGATCCGATGACGGCGCTCGCTGCAGCGGACGCCGGGCGATTGTGGCGCGCCTTTCGGGATGCCGGAGGCGGCCGTCGCGAACGAATCGTGGCGGACTTCATGGTCGGCGCACACGCGCTCCATCACGCCGACGCACTGCTCACGCGCGACCGCGGCTTCTATCGGCGCTATTTCAAACGATTGCGGATCATCGAGCCCGGCTGAGCTCGCACGGCGCCGCCGGTTACGGATCCCGTTCGTCCGTCAGCGTTGACGCGGGAGTGTTCTCGTCGCCAGCGCCCAGCGATCGCCGCGGCGATCGACTGGTGGGAGAGAAGGGGCCCGTGGCGTCGAACTGCACGATGCGGCGCTTGTCGCCAACCGGGCCGTACACATAGATGTATGGCGGCACCAAGCTGACCCGGGTGTGCGCGACTGAGCGCCT
>JANLHE010000642.1 GCA_024653875.1 Acidobacteriota bacterium | reverse complement strand
AATGACGAGCGAGTTTAATCAGGCCGCGCTGCTGAAGGAGCGCCCGGTCGCCGACATCAGCCGGCTCCGCAACAAGGGCATGCTGTTTGGCGCCGTGGGCCTTGTCGCGACCCTGGCCGGCTATTTCATGGAGGACCGCACGCAGTTCATGCAGTCCTACCTGATCGCGTTCATGTTCTGGATCGGCATTTCGCTGGGCGCGCTGGTCCTGCTGATGGTGCAGTACCTGAGCGGCGGCGCGTGGGGCCTGGTGGCGCGTCGCGTGTTCGAGGCGGCCACGCGCACATTGCCACTGATGGTCCTGTTGTTCCTGCCGATTGCCTTCAATCTGGAAGTGCTCTACAAGTGGGCGCGTCCCGAGGCACTGGCCGATCCGATCCTCCAGACCAAAGCCGCGTACCTGAACGCGGAGTTCTTCTACATCCGCGCGGCCATCTACTTCGTGATCTGGATTTCGCTGTCGATGGTGCTGACGCGCTGGTCGAAGGCCCAGGATGATTCGGCGCCGCTGCCTCCTGGACCGATGGACCGCCGGTTCCGGGTCTTGTCCGGGCCTGGCATTGTCCTGCATATCCTCGCCCTGACGTTCATGAGCGTGGACTGGGTGATGTCGTTGGACCCGCACTTCTACTCGACGATCTTCGGCATCCTCACGCTGGGTGGCCAGGGACTGACCACGCTGGCGTTCACAATCCTGGTGCTCCAGGGACTCTCGAACTCGAGGCCGATTTCCGACGTGGCGAACGCCGAGCGGTTCCATGACTACGGCAAGCTGATGCTCGCCTTCGTCATGCTGTGGGCGTACTTCAACGTCTCGCAGCTGCTCATCATCTGGTCGGCGAATCTGCCCGAGGAAATTCCCTGGTATATCGAACGCCTGCAGGGCCACTGGGGACCGTGGGCGGTGGTCGTGCTCCTGGGCCACTTCGTGCTGCCGTTCATCCTGCTGCTCTCGCGCGACTTGAAGCGGCATGGTCGCATGTTGTCGCGGGTCGCGCTGCTGGTGATGCTGATGCGCGTGGTGGACCTGATCTGGACGATCGGCCCGGTCTTCCGGCACGAGACCACGGTCCATTGGCTGGACTTTGCCACGGTGGCGGCGTTCGCCCTGCCCTGGTTGTTCCTCTTCTACCGCAACCTGGGTGACCGGTCGCTGGTGCCGGCGAACGACCCGTATTTCAAGGAAGCTGTTGTCAATGGCGGACACTAATCACGACCACGCCGGGCCGGCGCGCACGGAAGGCGACGGCATCGTCTATCGGGGCCTGGGATGGGCGATGGCCGTGCTGGCCATCGTCACGCTCATTTGCTACGGCATCGTGGTGGGCCTGTACAAGTTCATGGAGTCGCGGGCCGTGGCGGGCGACACCAACCGCGCGCCGCTGGCCGCGCCCCGGGCGCAGCCCTCGATTGTCGACGGCCGGCTGATGCCGGGGAACACCACGCCGCCGGCGGCCCTGCTGGTCAACGAGCCCGTCAACCTGCAGACGTTCCGGGCGCAGGAAGAACACATCCTGACGTCGTACGGGTGGATGGATCAGAACGCCGGCACGATACGGATGCCGATCGACCGCGCGAAAGAGTTGTTGATGGAGCGCGGCCTCCCGGCGCGGTCGTCGATTTCCGTGGGGCCCGCGGTTCCGAAAGTCGAGGTACGGTGATGCGTATGCGCCAGGGAGTACTCACCGTGTGTGCGACCGCCGCACTGGCCGTGATGGCCGTGGCGTCGCCGCTGGCGCAACGAGCGGCGCTCGGGTCGGCCGCGCCGGGGCAGCCGGCGATGGCGCCGCTGCCGATGCTCAAGGACGTGCGCATCGACCAGAAGCTGGATGAGATCGTGCCGCTCGACCTGCCCTTCGTGGACGAGACCGGCAAGGACGTCATGCTGCAGCAGTATTTCGGCGCGCGGCCGGTGGTGGTGGCGCTGGTCTACTACGAGTGCCCGATGTTGTGCACGCAGGTGCTCAACGGGCTGTTCACCTCGATGGAGCCGCTCAAGCTCGACGCGGGCCGCGACTTCGACCTGGTGGTGGTCAGCTTCGATCCGGGCGAGACGCCGGCGATGGCGAAGGCCAAGAAGGCCTCCTACCTGAAGCACTATCAGCGGCCGACGGCCGACACCGGGATCCACTTCCTCACCGGGCGCCAGCCGGCGATTGACCG
>JANLHE010000147.1 GCA_024653875.1 Acidobacteriota bacterium | reverse complement strand
GAAGCGTGCGGCATCGACCTGCGCGCGCATGACGTGCGATTCGAAGAGGACAACTGGGAGTCACCGACGCTCGGCGCGTGGGGCATCGGGTGGCAGGTGTTGTACGACGGCCTGGAGATTACCCAGTTCACGTACTTTCAGCAGGCGGGCGGCCTGGATCTGGCGCCGATTGCCGTGGAGCTCACGTATGGGCTGGAGCGGTTCGCGATGTCGCTGCAGGGCGTGGACAACGTCTACGACCTGGAGTGGGCGCGCGGCGTGAAATACGGCGAGGTCCGGTTGCGCGACGAGATCGAACAGTCCAAGTACGCGTTCGGGCAGGTCACGCTCGCCGAAGGGGAGTTCGGCCAGTTCCACCGCAACCTGTTCAACGAGTACTACGGCTTTGCCGGGAAGTTGCTGGCGTCCGGCCTGGTGCTGCCCGCCCTCGACTACTGCCTCAAGTGTTCCCATGCCTTCAACCTCCTGGACTCGAGCGGCAGCATCGGCGTGACCGAACGCACCGCGTACATTCTGAAAGTGCGGCAACTGGCCGTGGCAATCGCCAAGGCCTGGGTCGCGGATCCGTTGGAGCAAGGCGAGGCACCCGTGGTGAGCGACCGAAGGGAGTCGAACCATGGAGCGTGAACTCCTGATTGAACTCGGCGTGGAAGAGTTGCCCGCCTCCTGGCTGCCGCCGCTGACGCAGCAGCTGGCGGACACGTTGCGCGCGGCGCTCAAGGCGCACGGACTGCCCGTGACCGAATCGATCGAGGTGCATGGCACCCCGCGGCGACTGGCCGCGTGCGTGCCGGCGCTCATCGACCGGCAGGACGACAGGGACGAAACCCTGACCGGCCCGCCGGTCTCTGCCGCGTATGGCCCCGACGGGCAGCCGACACCGGCCGCCCTGGGGTTTGCGAAGAAGCAGGGCGTGGAGTTTGCCGCGCTCGCGCAGGTCGAGACGCCGAAGGGCAAATACCTCTCGCACACCCGGACCATTCGCGGCCGCGCCACGGTGGATGTGTTGCCGGATGTGCTGACGCAGCTGTTGCGCACGCTGCCGTTTCCCAAGCAGATGCACTGGGATGCGGAACTGCACGACGGCCGCGGCGAGTTGTTGTTCGGCCGGCCGATCCGGTGGCTGCTGTTTCTCTACGGCGGCCGCGTGGTACCGTACACGATTTCCCGGACGCCGCTGGCGGCCGGGGTGAAGGTACAGGACGTCTCGTCCGGCGCCGTGACGTACGGCCACCGCTTCCTCGCGACGAGCGGCCGCGCCGGCCGCGCGATCAAGGTGCGCGGCTTCGACGAGTACAAGAAGAAGCTCGCGGAGAACTTCGTATTTCTTTCCCGCATCGAGCGGCGGGATCGCATCCTGCGCGAACTGGACGGCCACGCGCGCAAGGCCGGGGGCCGCGTCATGCTGCACCAGTCGCCGCAGGCCGAGGCGCTGCTGGACGAGGTGCCGGACCTGGTTGAATACCCGTCAGTCGTCGTCGGGACGTTCGCGCCGGAGTTCCTCACGCTGCCGGCCGAGGTGCTGACCACCACGCTCATCCATCATCAGCACTATTTCCCGATTGTCGGCAGCACCGACGCGCTGTTGCCGGCGTTTCTGGCCGTCACCAACACGCAGGGCGGCAACGACAAGGCGATTGCCCTCAACGCGGAACGCGGGGTGACGGCGCGCCTGCGCGATGCGCGGTTCTTCTGGGATGCCGACCGTCGGATTGGTCTGGACGCGCGCCTGGCGCGGCTCGAGACGCTGACCTTTCACAAGAAGCTCGGCTCGTATCACGCCAAGTCCGAGCGGATCGCCGCGCTGGCGCGGTGGATCGCGACGGACGTGTTCGGGCAGGCCGAGACGGTGGCGGCCCACGCCGAGCGCGCCGGCCGGCTCGCGAAGGCGGATCTGGCCACCGACATGGTGCGCGAGTTCACGGAACTGCAGGGCGTGATGGGCGGCATCTATGCGCGCGAAGCGGGCGAGCCCGAGGCCGTGTGGAAAGCGATCTATCACCATTACCTGCCCGTGGCCGTCGAGGCGGCGGGCGCCCCGGCCCCGGCCGCGTTGGGGGAGGGCAAGGTGACGTGGGCGGCGGTCTCGCTGGCCGACAAGCTGGACACCATCGCCGGCCTGTTTGTCGCCGGCGAACGCCCGACAGGGTCACGCGATCCGTTCGGGTTGCGGCGGGCCGCGCACGGCGTCATCCGCATCCTCGCCGATCTCGAGCCGCTCACGGGCCTGACCGTGCGTCCGACGGTGGCGCAGCTGCTGGGCCGCGCGGTGAAGGGGTACGGCACGGGCGAGCCGGGGCATGCCCTGGATGACGCCGCGTGGACCGAACTCACGGCCTTCATGCGCGAGCGCCTGACCTACGTGTTGGAGACCCGCGGCGCCGATCGACGCAACGTTCGCGCGGTGGTCGCCGGGGCCGCCGACAGGCCGGTGGCCGACATGGCGGCGAATCTGGCGGTGTTGCCGGAGTTTGTCGGCTCGGCGTCCTTCCGGGCGCTCGCGACGGCGTTCAAGCGGGTGCGCAACATCGCGCGTGAAGTGTCCGACGCGGATGTGGCGGCGCAGGAACAGGGGGGGGCGTCACTGGGCAGCCTCCTGAAGGAACCGTCCGAACTGGCGCTCCTCGCGGAACTGGACAGACGGTCCGCGGTGATTACGCAGGCCGTGGCGACCGGCCGCGGCTATCGCGAGGCCTACATGGAGGCGTCGAAGTTCGAGCCGGCCGTGGCGCAATTCTTTACCGATGTGTTCGTGATGGCCGAGGACCTGACCTTGCGTCAGGCGCGGCTGCGATTGATGAAGCGGTTGGAGCAATTGATTTTACAACTCGGGGATATTTCCGAGATCGTTGGAGCGGAGTAGATATATGAAGCGATCAAAGGCAGGGACGAAGTCATCGACGGCTGGCAAGAAGGTCAGCGCAAAGGCCGGCAAGAAGAAGGCGAAGAAGCGCGTGTACTTCTTCGGCGGCGGGAAGGCGGAAGGCGACCGCAACATGAAGAGCCTGCTTGGCGGCAAGGGCGCGAACCTGGCCGAGATGACCAACGCGGGCCTGCCGGTGCCGCCGGGATTCACGATCTCCACCGACGTCTGCACGCTCTACTACGAGAACAAAGGCCACATCCCCCCGAGCGTGGACCTCGAGATGCGGCAGCATCTGGCGCGCCTGGAGAAGGCCGCCAAGGCGCGGTTCAACTCGAAGAAGAACCCGCTGCTGGTGTCGGTGCGCTCGGGCGCGAAGTTCTCGATGCCCGGCATGATGGACACGATTCTCAACCTGGGCATGAACGATGTCACGGTGGAATCCGTGAAGGCGCGCACACAGAACGGCCGCTTCGCGTTTGACAGCTACCGCCGCTTCATCCAGATGTTCGGCAGCGTCGTGCTGGAGATTCCGAAGGACGCGTTCGAGCATGAGCTCACCGCCGTCAAGCAGGAGCAGGGCGTGAAGGAGGATCCGGAGCTGACCGAGGCGGCGCTCCGCGAGGTGGTGGAGCGCTTCAAGAAGGTCGTGCGGGCCAAGGCCAAGCGCCCCTTCCCGCAGGATCCGCTCGAGCAACTGCGCCTCTCGCGTGACGCGGTGTTCCGCAGCTGGCAGAACCCGCGCGCGAAGGAATACCGGCGTATTTACGACATCCCCGATCACATCGGCACGGCCGTCAACGTCCAGATGATGGTGTTCGGCAACACGGGCGACCGGTCGGGCACGGGTGTCGGCTTCACGCGCAACCCGGCGACAGGCGCCAAGGAATTCTTCGGCGAGTTCCTGATCAACGCGCAGGGCGAGGACGTGGTGGCGGGCATCCGCACGCCGCGGCCCATCACCGAACTGGATCGGGTCATGCCGCACGCCTACAAGCAGCTGCGCACGATCACGACGCGGCTCGAGCGGCACTACAAGGACATCCAGGACTTCGAGTTCACGATCCAGGACGACGAGCTCTACATGCTGCAGACGCGCAGCGGCAAGCGCACCGGCTACGCGGCCGTGATGATTGCCACGGACCTCGTGTCTGAAAAGCTGGTCACGCCGAAAGAAGCCGTGATGATGGTGGAGCCGGAGTCGCTCTCGCAGCTGCTGGCGCCGATCTTCGATCCCAAGGACTGGAAGGCGCTGCCGGTCGCGACCAGGGGGCTGCCGGCATCACCGGGCGCGGCCTCGGGCATGGTGGTCTTCACGGCCGAGCACGCGGTGGAGTGGACGCGCCAGGGCAAGCAGGTCCTGCTGGTCCGGCGCGAGACGGCGCCCGATGACATCCACGGCATGTTCGTGGCGCAGGGCATCCTCACGGCCACGGGCGGCATGACGTCACACGCGGCGGTCGTCGGCCGCCAGATGGGCAAGCCCTCGGTGGTCGGCGCGGGCGCGCTCGAGATCAACGAGCATAACCGGACCGTCAAGGTCGGCACCACGATGCTCAGCGAAGGCGACTGGCTGTCGTTCGACGGCCTGAGCGGCGAGGTCAAGATTGGCCAGGTGGCCACCAAGCCGAGCGAAATCCTGCAGGTGGTCAACGGCCATCTGGAGGCGTCCAAGTCCGACATCTTCCGCCGCTTCAACACGCTGCTGTCCTGGGCCGACAAGATTCGCCGGCTCGGCATCCGCGCGAACGCGGACCAGCCCGATCAGGCGCAGATGGCGTACAACTTCGGCGCCAGGGGCATCGGTCTCTGCCGCACGGAGCACATGTTCTTCGGCGAGGGCCGCATCCCCATCGTCCAGCGCATGATCCTGGCCGACAACGAAGCGGATCGCCGCGCGGCCCTGAACGAACTGCTGCCGATGCAGCGCGCGGACTTCTACGGCGTCTTCAAGGAGATGCACGGTGAACCGGTGACCATCCGGACGATCGATCCGCCGCTGCACGAGTTCCTGCCGAAGCGGGAAGACCTCATGGTGGACGTCGCGAAGATGGAGGCCACGGGCACGACCGGCACGGTGCTCGACGAAAAGCGCCGGCTGCTGCATCGCGTGGAGCAGCTCCACGAATTCAACCCGATGCTCGGCCATCGCGGCGTGCGCCTCGGCATCACCTACCCCGAGATCACCGAGATGCAGACGCGGGCGATTATGGAAGCGGCCTGCCAGCTCGCGAAGGAAGGCATCAAGGCGGTGCCCGAGATCATGATCCCGCTCGTGGGCGACGTGCGCGAACTGCAGGACCAGAAGACGGTCGTCCTGCGCGTGGCGGCCCAGGTCCAGAAGGAGATGGGCGTCAAGGTCAAGTTCCTGATCGGCACGATGATCGAAGTGCCGCGTGGCGCGGTGACCGCGGATGAGGTCGCCCGCGAGGCCGACTTCTTCTCGTTCGGCACCAACGACCTGACCCAGCTCACCTACGGGTTCTCGCGCGATGACATCGGCAAGTTCCTGGGGTCGTACCAGGACCGCCGGATCCTCGACAAGGATCCGTTTGCGTCACTCGATATCACGGGCGTCGGGCAGCTCGTGGCGATGGGCACGGCCAAGGGCCGGTCCACCAAGCCGAACCTCAAGGTCGGCGTCTGCGGCGAACACGGCGGCGACCCGTCGTCGATCCACTTCTTCGATTCGATTGGATTCGACTACGTGAGCTGCTCGCCGTACCGCGTGCCCGTGGCGCGGCTGGCGGCGGCGCAGGCGACGCTGAAGCAGAAGGCGCTCGACTAGGCCATGATCAGCGTGCTCGTGCACCGGGACGGGCGGACACGCCGGGTCGACGCGGTCGATCCGGCGTGGCTGCTACCCGGGGCGCAGGAACGGGTCTGGGTCGATGTCGAATTGCCGGACCCGGAGGCCCAACACCTGCTCAGGGACGTGTTCCAGGTGCACGAACTCTCGCTGGAGGATGCGCTCAGCGAGATCCACCATCCAAAAATCGAACTGTTCGACCGGTACCTCTATCTCATCCTGCACGGCATCACGGCCGGGGCCGGGGGGAAAGGCGTGACCACGAACGACACGGACTTCTTCCTCGGCGAACAGTTTCTGGTGACGCTGCACCACGCGCCCTCGCGATCGATTCGGCAGGAACAGGACCTGTGCCTCCGGAATGACCAGGCGCTTGGCGAAGGGCCGGCAGGCCTGCTGCACCGCATCGTTGACGCGATGGTCGACCACTACCGTCCCGAGGTGGACGCGCTGGAGGACCGGCTGGAGCAGCTGGAGGACGTAGTCTTCGAAGATCCGCGCCACAACCCCGTGCGGGAGATCCTCGCGCTCAAGCGCGACGTGTCCGCGCTGCGGCGCGTGACACTGCCGCAGCGGGATGCCATCGGACGGCTGGCGCGCCGGGAGTTTTCGCAGATCCCGGATGCCGTCACGTATCGCTTCCGCGATGTGTATGACCACCTCGTGCAACTCACCGACGAGTCGCTCTTTTTCCAGGATCGCGTGACGGGCCTGCTCGATGCGTATCTGTCCAGCCAGTCAAATCGCCTGAACCAGGTCATGAAGGTGTTGACCGTGATGTCGACGATCTTCCTGCCCCTCACGGTGCTGACCGGTCTGTACGGCATGAACGTGGTCATTCCGCACCTGCCGGGGCCGGCTGCCGTGCAGTTCTGGTGGATTGTCGGCATGATGGCCGTGATGAGCGGCGCGATGCTTTGGGTGTTCCGGCGGAAGGACTGGTTGTGAACCGGATTCACCGGTTGCCGCCTGCGCTGGCGAACCAGATCGCCGCGGGCGAGGTCGTCGAGCGGCCTGCGTCGGTCGTCAAGGAACTCGTCGAAAACGCCGTGGACGCCGGTGCCACGCGCATCGCGATTCTGGTGGAGTTCGGAGGCAAGAAGCTGAT
Organism: Acidobacteriota bacterium; assembly: GCA_024653875.1. GTDB lineage: Bacteria > Acidobacteriota > Vicinamibacteria > Vicinamibacterales > SCN-69-37 > SYFT01. Next base: position 3,463 of record JANLHE010000147.1, on the reverse strand, counting down.
CTCCGTGGAAGACGACGGGCAGGGGATGTCCGCGGACGATGCCCGGCTGGCCCTGGAACGCCATGCGACCAGCAAGATTCGTGACGCCGGGGACCTGGCGGCGATTCTGACGCTCGGATTTCGAGGAGAAGCGCTGCCGTCCATTGCGTCGGTCTCGAAGTTCCGGCTGCGCACACGTGAGCGCGGCGCCCTGAGCGGCACGGAGATCCGGATCGAGGCGGGCGTGCTGGTGTCCGAGCGGGAAGTGGGCGCCCCGGAGGGCACGCTCATCGAGGTGGCGGATCTGTTCTTCAATCTGCCCGCGCGGCGGAAGTTTCTCAAGGCCGACACCGCCGAGGCCGCCCAGATTTCGCGCCTGGTCACGCAGATGGCGCTGGGTTATCCCGAGATTGGGTTCACGCTCAAGAGTCGTGACCGCCTGTTGATCGAATCGCCGCCGGCGGGCTCCAGCGAGGAGCGGTTCTATCAAATCTACGGCGACCGGCCGGACCTGGTGCCCGTGCTCAAACAGGCCGCGGGCATGAGCGTGACCGGATTTGCCGCCGCGCTCGCCGAACAGGGCCCGGTGCGCGGGCCTCAGCACGTGTTCGTGAACCGGCGACTGGTGAAGGACCGGACGATCGCTCACGCCATCCAGCAGGCCTACAGCGTCGCGACGATCAAGGAGCGCAGTCCCGAGGTGCACCTCTTCCTCGAGGTGCCGCCCGATCGTATCGACGTGAACGTGCATCCCACCAAGGCGGAGGTGCGGTTCCTCGATCAGGGGCTGGTGCACGAGATCCTGCGCCGCGCGCTCGTGGATTCGCTGGGCCAGGGCAGCGCGCCGGAACTGGTGCTGCGGCCCGGGGTCCCCCTGGCGGGGACGCTTCCCGGCAGCGCGCCGCTGCCGTGGTCGTTCGAGGCGTCACCGGCGTCCGGCATCGGCCAGGGCGCGCTCGCGCATGAAACCGCCCGGCCGGATCAGCGGTTCGGCATCGCCGCCGGGACCGAAACCGTCGCGTCGCTCATCAAGCCGATGGCGCCGCTGGGGCAGTTCCGCAACACGTTCATCATCGCGGTGGACGAGGACGGCATCGCGATCATCGACCAGCACGTGGCCCACGAGCGGATTCTGTTCGAGCTCATCGCCGAGCGCCTGACGACGGGGCGGGTCGAAGTGCAGGCGATGCTGACACCGGTCGTCCTGGAACTGACGCCCGGGGAACATCAGACGCTGCTCTCGCACATCAGCGAACTCGAGCGCGTCGGGTTCGAGTTCGAGGACTTCGGCGGCAACAGCCTGCGCATCGGCGGGGTGCCGGCGCTGCTTGAATGGAACAAGTGCGAGGCCGTCCTGCGCGCGGTCGCGACGGATCTCGACGGGTTGTCCCCCGGCGCCGGCGTGGACGTGGCGCTTCGGCAGATGGCCGCGACGATGGCGTGTCACGCGGCGGTCAAGGCGAACGATCCGCTCACGCGCGAGAAGATGCAGTACCTGCTCGACGAGCTGCGGCGCACCTCGCACTCGTCCGTGTGCCCGCACGGCCGGCCGGTGGTGCTGCGCCTGACGCGCCGCGAGATCGAACGGAACTTCGAACGCGTCTGATGCTCCGACGGCCCGTGCTACTTGTTGCCCCAGACGACAATGTTCCAACAGTACCGGCCGAGCCAGGGAGCCCACTGAAAGATCCGTTCGTCCCAGCGCTCCAGCTTTGCATGGAACGGCGCCAGGCGATCGGCGTCTGTCAGGATCTTCTTCCAATAACGCTCCGACGATGGGTGGACACGCTCAAACAAGTAGAAGCGCAGGAACACCGCGAGGGTCGTCAGCCAGAACGTCTGGTACTGCACGTTCGTGAAGCGCTCGCGGAACAGGGCGAGATCGGAGATCCGAAGGGGATGCTCATCTTCGGTTCGTACGGCTCGCGCCATGCGGCGATACACATTAATAAGGGGATTGTGCGCCAGCGGATCCCAACTCACGAACAGGCCACCGGGTGTGAGTACTCGCCGGGCTTCGTCCAGTACGGCCGCCGTATCGGTGTGGTGCAGCACGTTGCCGGCATAGACGACGTCGAACGCGTCCGGCGGCAGCCCGGTACGCTCGGCAGGAGCGCACTGGCACGTGACGGTGACACCGTACAGCGTCGCCACCCTCGCGACGACATCGAGCATGCCCGGCGAGAGGTCCGACGCAGTGACAACGGCCCCTTTCAATGCGAAATAGACGGCCGCTTCACCAAGGCCACACCCAAGATCGAGAACCCGACGGTTCGTTAAATCCCCGAGGAGGCGCAGAATGTGCCGGTGCTCTGGTGCCGTTGGTGCTTCGAACGACTGTCGGACCAGGACGTCCTCCGGCCGCACCGAGGCCGCCCAATGGTCGTGGAACGCCTCTTCCCGATCAAGGCGATCGCGGGTCATCGCGTCAACGCCTCCACGATGGCGGTGACCACCGCATCGGCGGCTCGCGCGTTGACCCCCTCCGGATCAACCGCATTGCCGTCGTGGGTATAGAGGCGGAAGGTGCGTCGATCGACCACCACCCGCCCCGGCTTGGGTCGTGACCACTCGCCGAGAAGCGCCTCGCCGTCCGTCCGGAAGGTGAGGGACGGGCTGACCTCGCGACACACATCCGCGGTCGCCGCCGCCCGCTCCAGTGCACGCAGCACGTGGTGCCGAATCGACTCGGTCACGAGGTTCTTATTCGGCACGGCGGTCCGCGATGATGCCGGCGGCGATCGCCTGCAGCCGGTCGACCGATAGCGGCCACTCGCGGTGCGCCCTGTGCAGCGGCCCGGGCTTCACAAAGACCCGTGCTCGCTCCGCCATGGCCACCCAGGAGCGCGCGGTGATCGTGATTTCGGGATACGAGCCAAACATGCATCCCGGGCACGCAGCCGCAACGTCGATGGCACGTGTCCGGAACGACGTACTGCGATAGACCTCCGGAAACGACGGGTCGTACACCGCCACCGGTGGCCCGGGCAACCGGTGGTCGCAACAGACGGCCCATGCGCCATTGGGCAGAATGGCGAAATACAGCGACGGGCTGTCACACACGCCGGCGTTGCGCCGGCGCCAGGTCGTCGGAACGTTTCGAATGAAGCGATCGATGTCGTCGAGGTACTCGTCGGAATCGTAGAGCGAGGCACCCCCTGCCTTGAGGCGCTTCAAGCGTTGGAGCAACGCGGACACGCGCGGGTACTGATCCGGGGTGAACATCAGCCGCTGGTCGTACGTACGGAAGTTCATCGGACGGGAGGGATGCGTGACGTGGACCGGTACCAGCGAGGTGTACCAGCCAATGGCGGTGCCGAAGCGTACGACGTCCTCGACGTCGTCGATGTTGTCTGGCGAGAGGACGCAGCCGAGCGCGCCGAATGTCTTGGGGGGCAGGAGTCGCGTCAGCCTCGAAATCGTATGGATCGCACGGAGCCATGAATCAGGCACGTCTCCGTTGATGTGGTCCTGGACATCCGGC
>JANLHE010000639.1 GCA_024653875.1 Acidobacteriota bacterium | reverse complement strand
CATGAGCGCCGGGGCGCTCGAGCAGCTGCACATCGACCTCGACGCCGAGAACCACGAGCGCGACGGCGTGGTCATCGATCTGCGCAACAACAACGGCGGCTTTGTCAACGCGTATGCGCTGGACGTGTTCGCCCGGCAGCCGTATCTGAAAATGTCGCTGCGTGGCCTTCCCGAATCACCAGCGCGCACGGTGCTGGGCCAGCGGGCGCTCGAGTCCGCCACCGTCCTGGTGACCAATCAGCATTCGCTCTCGGACGCCGAAGATTTCGCGGAAGGCTACAGGACGCTCAAGCTCGGACCCATCGTCGGCGAGCCCACCGCGGGGTGGATCATCTACACGTGGAATCAGCGGCTGGTGGACGGTTCCACGTTGCGCCTGCCGCGGATGCGCATCCGCGCGGCCGACGGCTCGGACATGGAAATGCACCCGCGCGGCGTGGACATCGAGGTCTCGCGGCCGCTCGGGGAAGGCGCGGCTGGTCGCGACAGCCAGCTCGACAGGGCGATTCGGACGCTGCTACAGCGGCTGGGGTTCGCCGAGTAGAGCAGTCGGACGTATTGCGCCATCGGCAACAATGTCATACACTGTCCGGCATGAAGACCCTCACCGTGCGGCTGCCGGAGGCGCTGGTCGCACAAATCGACGCCGAGGCGAAGGCTCGCGATGAGTCGAAGTCCGACGTGGTGCGGCGCCGCCTGCAGGGAGGGAACGGGGCGGCACCACGTCGGACGGCCGAATTTGACGCTATCGCGGACCTCGTGGGGTCGGTCGACGGCCTGCCTGCCGACCTGGCCTCGCGAAAAAAGCACTACCTGTGTGCCTCTGGGTATGGCCGCAAGCGTTCTCGTTGACGCGGGCTTTCTGGTGGCGCTCCTCAGCCGCCGGGATGCGCACCATCGCTGGGCCGTCGCCCAGGCCGAGCGGCTTCCGCCGCCGTGGCATACGTGTGAGGCCGCGTTGTCAGAGGCCTTCCACCTTCTGGGACCTGTCGGATCCTCGACCCTGGTGGCCCTGCTCCGTCGAGACGCGGTCTCCATCTCGTTCGATCTGGCGGCTCACCTGGAGGCCGTCTTGAAGCTCATGGACAAGTACGCGGACGTCCCGGCGAGCCTGGCCGATGTGGCGATCGTGCGCATGACCGAGACGATGGACGATCCTCAGGTGCTGACCACTGACGCGGACTTCCGGGTCTACCGGCGTCACGGCCGGCAAGTCGTACCCATCGTGTTTCCGGGGTGATGACCTGACGCCCTCTGTCGCGCACCAGTCGTCCGGTCTGAAACCTGTTGCAACGACGTTGCTTATTACATACACTCCCCCCTCACCCCGAGTATTCACGTAACCCCCAGACGTCTACCCGGGGCCATGGAGGAGTGTCATGCGAAGGCTTGTTCGATTGTTAGTGATTCTGACGCTGTTCGTGCCGGTTTCGGCATTCGCACAGCAGGGCACCGCGGAAGTTCGCGGACGAGTGATGGACGCCCAGGAAGCCGCGCTTCCTGGCGTG
>JANLHE010000638.1 GCA_024653875.1 Acidobacteriota bacterium | reverse complement strand
GTTGGCTGGTCCTGCTCGGCGGCCTGGCCGACATCTTCGACGGCCGCATCGCCCGTGCGCGCGGGTTGACCACCAGCTACGGCGCGTTCATGGACTCCACGCTGGATCGGTTTGCCGAGGTGTTCGCGTTCGTCGGCGTCGCGTGGTTCCTCTCCGGCAGCCGCTTCGGCGTGGCGGTGTCCGTGCTCGCGGTGAGCGCGTCCCTGCTGGTGAGTTACACCCGCGCGCGCGGCGAGGCCGTGGGTGTCACGTGCGCCGGTGGGGTGATGCAGCGCGCCGAGCGGCTGGTGATTCTGGCGCTCGCCGGCCTGTTTGACGCGGCGGCCGCCACGCGGTTCCAGTGGGCGCCCGGCACGCTGCTCACCGGCGCGGTCACGCTCGTCGCGGCCGGCGCGCTGGGCACGGCCGTGTATCGCACGTATGCCATCGCGCGCACCCTCGCCGCGCGCGACCGGACCTGATCCTATGGCGTGGGTGATCTTGTTCTTCGCGGGCCTGATGGAGATCGGCTGGCCGCTTGGACTGAAGTACGGCTGGCGCGACGGCGGCATTCACACCTGGCCACTCGTCCTCGCGGTCGTGTCGATGCTCGCCAGCGGTGCGCTGCTCTTCCTCGCGCAACGCACCATCCCCATGGGCACCGCCTACGTCGTCTGGACCGGCATCGGCTCGGTCGGCGCGTTCGTCGCCGGCGTGCTGCTCTTCGGCGAAGCCGCCACCGCGGCCCGCCTCGCCTGCGTGGTCCTCATCGTCGCGGGCATCGTGGGTCTGAAGCTTTTCTCGTGAGGCCCTGCTACCAGCCGACGGACTTGCCCTTCAGCTGCGCATCGAGCCACGTCTTCAGCGGCGCGAAATAGTCCACGATGGCGGTGGCGTCCATCTGGCGCGTGCCCGTGAGCGCCTCGAGTGCGTCCGGCCACGGCTTTGACGCGCCCATCTTCAACATCACATCCAGGCGCTGTCCGGCTTCGGCACTGCCGTAAATCGAACACCGGTGCAGGGGTGATGAACACCCGGCCGCCTTGGCCAGCTCACGATGGAACTGGAACTGAAGGATGTGCGCCAGGAAGTAGCGCGTGTACGGCGTGTTGGCGGGCACGTGGTACTTCGCACCCGGATCAAAACACTCCTCGCCGCGCGCGGAGGCCGGTGCCACGCCCTGATATTTCAGACGCAGCGCCCACCAGGCTGTGTTGTACTCGGCCGGCGTGATTTGTCCTGAAAACACCTGCCAGCGCCACTGGTCGACCAGCAGACTGAACGGCAGAAACGACACCTTTTCCAAAGCCCGTGCCATCAGCAGACCCAAATCACCGGACGCGTCCGGTGCCTGATCGAGCAAGCCGATTTTCACCAGGTACTCGGGTGTGACCGACAACGCGATCGTGTCGCCGATGGCCTCATGGAATCCGTCGTTGGCGCTGTCCCGGTAGATCGCGGGCAGTGTCTTATAGGCACGCTGGTAATAGTTGTGACCCAACTCGTGATGAATCGTCGAGAAGTCTTCGCCGGTCGCATCGATGCACATCTTGATGCGCAGGTCGTCTTCGTAGTCGATGTCCCAGGCGCTGGCGTGGCACACCACATCGCGGTCCCGGGGTTTGGTGAACAGCGAGCGCGTCCAGAACGTGCCGGGCATCGGCGCCAGACCCAGCGACGTGTAGAACCGCTCCCCCATCTTCACCATGTCGATGGCGGAGGCCTTGCGGCGCGTGAGGATGTCGGTGAGTGAGAACCCGGGGTCCGCGCTGCCGGTGGAGACCAGCGGATAGACGTTGGACCAGTCCTGCGCCCAGATGTTC
>JANLHE010000637.1 GCA_024653875.1 Acidobacteriota bacterium | reverse complement strand
TTCAGCTTGGCGCCCAGCGCCTCCTCGTCTGTCGGCGTCCCGGCAGCCGGATCCAGCATCGTCCGGTAGAGGCGCTCGACGTGATCGCGCCGCACCTCTTTGCCGTTCACGACGGCCCAGACGTCCGGCGATGACGGCGCGGGGGTCCCTCCGCCTCCGCACGCACTCGTCAGGGCCAGGGCCCCAACCACCACTCCGGCAAGAATTGATTGGCTCAACACGGCTCTCCTCATGTCCTTCAGTCTAATCCGTTACGAGCCCGCCCCGGGGTGTTACACTTCGCCATCCCCTGGAGGCACGTCGATGACGCCCACGTGTGTGAGAACGATTGTGGCTGGAGCCTTGACCCTTGTCGCGGCTGCCGGGTGCCAGAGCGCGGCCCGGCCCCCTGCCTCCCAGTCCTCAATGCCCCCCGATCCCGTCGCCCGGCCGGAGCTGGTGCGCCAACCGTACAGCCCGGCCGACGTGAAATTCATGGCCGGGATGATTCCCCACCATGCACAGGCCGTGGTCATGACCGGGTGGGCGCCCACGCGCGATGCCAGTCCGCAGCTGCAGCTGATGTGCGAGCGGATGCTCATCAGCCAGCGCGACGAGATTGCGTTCATGCGCACGTGGCTGCGTGATCGGGGTCAGTTCGTGCCGGCCGCTGATGCCACGCACGGGAAGATGGAACACGACGGCATGACTCACGACATGCTGATGCCGGGCATGCTCAATGAGGCTGAAATGGCGGCGCTCGAGAAGGCGCGCGGCAAGGAATTCGACCGCCTGTTCCTCATCGGCATGATCAAACACCACCAGGGCGCGATCGGCATGGTGGAGGAACTGTTCGCGTCATACGGCGCGGCGCAAGACGACTTTGTGTACCTGTTTGCCGCCGATATCCAGGCCGATCAGGCGACAGAAATTGACCGCATGCAACAGATGCTCGAAGCCTTAGTACTCCGCTTCGCAATGGCGGTCACGTATTCGGGCGTCGAGGCGCCCGGCCCGCCAGGCGCGAGGAGGGAGAATGCCGGGTGCATTCGACCGACGAGCAACGCCGCGGGCCGGGATGCATCGGCGGCCGAATGCGACCGCCATTGCGAAGCGGAGTACTAAGGAGGAGGACGTTGACGCTCATGACCCAGAGACCCTTGACCACCCGATTCATCACCGCTGTCGCCGGCGCGCTGGTGATGGCCGCCTGCGCGGCAAAGATGCCCGCGCCGGACGCCGCACCTGCACCCGCTCCCGCGGCCCCCGCGGCGGTTCAGGCGCCGCCCGCTCCCGCGCCTGCCGCAGCCACTCCCGCGGCGGCCACACCCGCCGGCGCCGCCGGTGCTCCGGCTGGAGGTCGTGGCGGTCGCGGCGGTCGCGGCGCGCCTCCACCCCCGGTGCCGCCGCTGCCGGATGTCATGCCGGCGCCGGTGACGCCCATCATCTCGGCGGTCGCGCCGTCGCCCGATCCGCGCGTGGGCCTGAAGGCCGGGTACTGGGACGCCGCGCAGGCCGCCTGGAACATGCGCCTTGTGTCGAATACGCCGCCGCCGGCGGGGTATCGCGGGATCACGAGCTCTGACCTCGCCTTCACCGGCACACACGTGGTGCAGGGCAACTACAACGGCATCCTCTTCTGGGATATCTCGAATCCCGCCAAGCCGGTGCTCGTGAAGTCGTACCAGTGCCCGGCCTCGCAGAACGACGTGTCGGTCTACAAACACCTGTTGTTTGTGTCGTCCGAGGGGACGAACGCGCGGCTGGACTGCGGCACGCAGGGGGTGCCGGCGCCGATCAGCAAGGAGCGCATCCGCGGCATCCGGATCTTCGACATCTCCGACATCGCCAATCCGAAGTACGTCGCCAACGTGCAGACGTGCCGCGGGTCGCACACCCACACCGTGGTCACCGATCCGAATGACAAGGACAACGTCTACGTGTACATCTCCGGGTCGGCGGGCGTGCGATCGCCTGAAGAACTGCCGGGCTGCGTCGGCGGCATGCTGGCCGACAATCCGGACTCGGCGCAGTTTCGCGTGGAAGTCATCAAAGTGCCGTTGGCCGCGCCGGAAAAGGCCGCGGTCGGCAACTACGCGCGCATCTTCAATGACCTCGCGCCACCTCCCCGCCGCGTGGAGCCCGGCCGCGCGGGCGGCCCGCCCGCAGGGGCCACGCCGCCGGCCGGACGCGCGGGGGGCCGCGGAGGGCCGCCTACCGGACCGAACCAGTGCCACGACATCACGGTGTACGGCGAGTCCGGCTTTGCCGGCGGCGCGTGCGGCGGCTACGGTTTGCTGCTCGACATCCGCGAGCCGACGCACCCGATTCGCATTGATGCCGCCGGCGACATCAACATGTCGTTCTGGCACTCCGCCACGTTCAACAACGACGGCACCAAGGTGCTGTTTTCCGATGAATGGGGCGGTGGTTCCCAGCCGCGGTGCCGCACCACGGATCGCCTCGAGTGGGGCGCCAACGCGATCTTCACC